>PBPD01000025.1 GCA_002725445.1 Rickettsiales bacterium | reverse complement strand
GACCAGGAGTATGCCAAACCGTGACATCGAGGGAGCCAATCTTGAATGTATCGCCATCGTTAAATAATACATCAAACTGGTCGCCGGATATGGGCGTATCTTCAGACGTATCAAATTTAGGCACCCAAAGCGCCAATACGTCTTTGATGCCGGTTCCCATGGCCTGCTTTCCGCCGATATGTTCTTTCAGGTAAAAAGACGCAGTAATGTGATCGGCGTGAATATGCGTTTCCAGAATCCATTCATTGCTAAGACTATTCTCTTTGACATATGCAATCACTTTATCGGCACTGTCGGTGGTCGCACGTGCCGCGTCCTGATCATAGTCCAACACGGAATCAATCACCGCACATTTTTTTGTCGATTCATCGACTATCACATGCGTAAACGTCGCAGTAGCGGGATCGTGAAAAGTTTCTATATGCATGGCGAGTCTCCTTATACTTTTATGTTAGTTCTTTGCAGAAAATGACACAGGCAACGATCAGCGTGAAATACGCAAATGCGCCTTGTAGTTTTTTGCCATCGAATTTATGCGATAGCATAGTGGCTGCAAACATGCCGCCTAATGTGCAGGCAATTATAATCGGCAATAAGGGCATTTGAAGCTCAATGCCGCTTTGTAAATCGCCAATGAAACCGATGAGTGATTTTAACGCAATGATAAGCAGCGAAGCACCTACAGCTTCTTTCATCGGCATACCCATGAGTAATACCAGTGCAGGAATGATGAGGAATCCACCACCTGCACCAAGAATTCCCGTCGCGATACCAACGACAGCACCCTCAACCAGTATTAAACCTACATGGTGTCCACCTTCTTTCGGTGGCGTCAGTTTTTTGCTATTGTTTAGCATCATTACTGCAGACATCACCATCAGCATAGCAAACAGCACCATAATACTTATGTCTTTACCCAGCACAAATGGCTCAGTAAGTACTGGATCAGGAATAGCAGGCATTAAAAAAGCGCGTGTGAAATAGACCGCGACAATGGACGGAATCGCAAAGGCAATAGAGGCTTTGATGTTAATCAGCCCCTGACGGTAATAACGAAAAGCGCCAAATGCTGCGGTAGAGCCAACAATCAACAGAGAGTATCCTGTGGCCACCGCGGGTGTAACACCCATAAGATACACCAGAATCGGCACGGTTAGAATGGAACCGCCACCGCCAATCGAGCCGAGTGTGGCACCCATTAAGATCGCTGCAATATAGCCTATAATTTCCATGTACAATTCCTTATTCTATGCCCATCATGGTACGAATGAGGTAGCCGAGCGTTATCACCGAGCCTAGCCCCGCCCACCATAGCATCACAACCATCCCCACTGACGTTGCTTTTTAGATAAATGTCTCCAGAACTCATCAACTACTTCCATTTCTTCCCTCGTGATGCACAGCGCTGGAAAGCTTGAAGGTGGCGTTGCTGCGATGCATCTGCCAAATTCGTGAATACACTCACCACCTCATCGTGTGTTTTCACAGTAGGCAACAATTGATCGAAATATAAAGCGGCATTTTCTTCTTCAGCCTTAACCGCTATTTCGCAGGCTTCTGTAGCGCTGGTAGGTATTTCAATTTCAGCGATATTGTATGGATTTTCAGGTATATCAGCTGCTGAATCCGTCAGCAGGGCTTTTAGCGCCTCAATATGCCGAGCCTCACTATGGATTATATTACTGAACGGCTTGACCTCTCCAAAATGCTCTAGATAAGCTGCATAGGTAGTATGAGCTTTATACTCATCGTCCAGCGCTGTATGAATCGCGTTAACAATTTCATCGGAATAAGCTAAAGCTGATTGACTCGACAGCAAATAAGCTGCAGCGGCAATAGCAGCGCGTAATTTATGGTGCTTCACTGCCTTTTGCCCCCTTCAGATATCTTTTCAATGTAAATGCGCCACGAATGTCGCCGACTTTAAACCCTGTTGCCATATCATGCGGATAAAACTGGTTGATATGCTGTTTCAATGAAGGGCGTACATTACTGCCATGGCAACTCGCGCACATGCCACTCATCGGAATCGCCTTCATATAGGCAATTGTATTATCCTGTTTCTGCCACCACTCCAGTTTGTCTATTGATTCACCCTTTTCCTTACGTTGTTCAAAATTTTCCAGAACTTCGCGTTCAGCCTCACTTGGCAGATTCTTCTCATTACGCGTTTTGAGTGCGGTACGCCCGATTTCCCAGCCTGTTTTCTTACCTATCTCCTCCGCGATCGCAGGAGCACGGCTATGACATAACTCCACTGCTTTTTTCGGGCCACCAGATTGCATTGCGCTCATAAGCTCTTGCTTGAGGCTTTTTTGGAATATCATCACTACTGAACGTGCGTCTGACAGAAAATCTGGCTTTGCTTCGTCTGCCTGAGCAACTGACGCAGCAAATAGAGATGCCGCAACTAATACTAGCTTAATACATTGCTTCATGGCTGCTTTTCCTCCGAAGATACGGTGACTGTACGCGTTTTTCTACTACCGCTAACCAACTGGCTAAGCCTCTAGTAAAAGCCGGGAAGATAATAAGTAATGAGGTGGTGAATGCGAATTGAATTCGAGCCAATAAAACAGGAGCAAGTAATTCTAGCATCTATTACCTCTTTACAAATACCAGTTTAAAATATCATATTTTTCTGATATGTTATATACATATAATAAATAACTGATATGATTGCAAGGATTAAAAATGGATAGCCCCTTCTCTGTTGATTTCGACACAGATGTGGATGAGGCCATCCACTGTATGAAGGTGCTTGCCAAAAACACCGTCTTCTTGTGATGTGCAAAAACTAAAACAATTCCATGCTGTTTCGGAACTGATCTCGCTGCGGGCATGGGATCAACAGAGCGGAAAGGAAAAGAAGTGTACTATTCAAATGCAAATCAGCACTTAAGAGATTTAGTGGGGCATGTGTGCTATCACTTTCAATGTTAGTAATATAAATAAGGAAAAGGCTATGACGACCATACACCGAACAAATCCAGAGACACTCAAACAATGGTTAGCATCAGGAGAAGCTGTGCTTGTGGATGTGCGTGAACCCGCCGAACACAGAGCAGAAGCTATTGGGCATGCTCGTAATCTCCCATTGTCAGAAGTTACGATAGACGAAGCCCATTTGCCGGAGCATCGACATAAAAAACTGGTTATCCATTGCAAATCCGGTAAGCGTTCGATGATGGCGTGTGAGAAACTGAAATCAGAAAATGCTCCCTTTGATGTCTGGAACTTAGAGGGTGGCATTGAGGCATGGAAAGCTGCCAATCTACCAGTCGTTTCTTCTGACAAAAAAACACTGCCATTAGATCGCCAGGTGCAGCTGACCATTGGCCTATCTGTACTCATATTCGCACTGCTTGGTTATTTTGTGAACCCCGCCCTATCTCTCGGAGCGGCTTTCTTTGGTGCAGGGTTGACTAATGCTGGACTCACCGGATGGTGCGGCCTTGCCAAACTCATGGCAAAGATGCCATGGAACCAATAACATTGGTTAAACAAAAAGCAGCTGAAAAAGAAACAACAGAACAAAATAGCAACTAACCAAAATTATGCTGGAAATAGTCAATCATGGGTTCTCTTTGGTTATGCACAGTATGACAAATACCCCAGAACTGCATTAACGGGGGTTTTTAGAAGAAACGACACCGAGACAAATGAACCAGGCTAGCAATAGCTTAGCCTTACTATAGGACTACTAATTGCGGGGAGAATGGTGATCCCTGATGGATTCGAACCATCGACCTACTGATTAAAAGTCAGTTGCTCTACCAGCTGAGCTAAGGGATCACGTCAAAAACGAATTACGCAAGATACGTTTCGGGAGCGGTTTGTCAACTATAGAATTACCTATAAAGGCGGAATATCGCCCTGCGCCCAGCCATCACGCATGTTTTGCGCGCATTCATCCAGCGAGCCTTGCGCAATCGCATCACGCATCTGCTGCATAATTGACTGATAATAATGTAAATTGTGCCAGCTAAGCAAAATAGGGCCTAGCATTTCCTGCGCCTTGAACAAATGATGCAGGTAAGCGCGCGAAAAACGCGTGCACCCATAACAACTGCAGTCCTCCTGCAAGGGGCGATGGTCATCTGCGTGGCGCGCATTCTTGATGTTGATCTCGCCGTATTTTGTATAGGCACGCGCCAGACGCCCTGAGCGTGTAGGAATTACGCAATCGAACATATCTACGCCGCGCTGCACCGAACCTAAAATATCATCCGGTTTGCCGACACCCATCATATAGCGCGGCTTATCCTCAGGCATTACCGGCATAGTAAAGTCCAGCACCGAGAACATCATCTCCTGCCCCTCACCCACGGCCAGCCCGCCAATAGCATAACCATCAAAGCCAATCTGAGTCAGCGCTTCTACGGATTGATGGCGCAATTTCTCATAGACTCCGCCCTGCACAATCCCAAACAGGCCATAGCCATCGCGCGTATCAAATGCATCACGGCAGCGCGCCGCCCAACGCATCGACATTTCCATCGAATCACGCGCCTGCTCTTCTGTTGCAGGAAACGGTGTGCATTCATCCAGCACCATGGTGATGGTGCTATCCAACAAGTGCTGAATTTCGATAGAACGTTCAGGTGTCAGCTCGTGCTTGCTACCATCAATATGCGAGCGAAATGTAACGCCCTGCTCGTTCATTTTGCGCAAGCCCGACAGCGACATCACCTGAAATCCGCCAGAATCCGTCAGAATCGGGCCGTTCCATCCGGTAAATTTGCGTAAGCCACCCAAGGCGGCCACACGTTCCGCTGTTGGGCGAAGCATCAAATGATAGGTATTGCCGAGAATAATATCTGCGCCCAGCTCTTTGACTGCATCAGGCGTCATGCCTTTTACTGTGCCGACCGTGCCAACCGGCATAAAAGCCGGGGTGCGCACATCGCCATGAGCGGTTTTCAACACGCCCGTGCGCGCAGCGCCATTGGTCTGGTGAATGGAAAATGAAGTGGTCATCGGGCTGTATTACTGTGAACGGCGCGCTTATGCAAGCAGGTCTTCCCGCTCGAGCAAGCAGGCATCGCCGTATGAATAAAAACGGTAGCCTTCCTGTATCGCGTGTGCATAGGCCTGCTGCATGCGTTCCAACCCTGAAAACGCGCTCACCAACATAAATAATGTTGATTTAGGAAGGTGAAAATTGGTCATGAGTCGG
>PBPD01000024.1 GCA_002725445.1 Rickettsiales bacterium | reverse complement strand
CCTCGCATGCTCCACACGCTTCGGCGGCCAGTCGAATTTCGTCGATGATATGAAATGCAGTAGTGTCCAGCTCGGCGCTGTCGCGGTCAAACAGAATCACGTAGGAGGGAGGCAGGATAACTTCATCATTTTCTGGCAGGGTGGGGCGGCCAAGCGCGTTGTCGATTTCGTCAAGGCTTTGGTAGAACGCCTCTTTGCATGCGCTGCCCGTTACAATCCCTTTCTGACTGATATCTTCATACCAGCATTCATATAGTATCTGCGTGCGGGCCGCTAATTCCGGCACCACCTCTTTTGCTTCGGGCGTTACTGTTTCCAGCAGCCTTATATAGGCTTGTTGCATAGTCGCCAGCGCGGCTGGGTCAAGCTCTTCAGGGGTGGGGCGCAGTGGTGGAACGGGTTTTCCATCGGTGGCCATTAGGCCGCGATAGGCGAAAAATTCTGCATCACCAGCATCTTTCTGCTCGGCGCGCATTTCGGCATAAGCATAATATTCCGAGGCCAGACTTGCATTGAAATTGCCGGGTTGGGGGGCGCGATCACGCAGGCGATCCAGAGCGGAGCAGCCCGCTAGCAAGCTGCATGCGCAAACCATACTTACAATAAGGTAATAATGCCGCATATGCGTGCGATGCCTCCCGCTTTTATTATGGGTGAGAGCGCGATTGCTGTCAAACCTGTTCGAGGGCAGGAAAAAAGGTTGCCCGCCGCAATATGAATGCGTATAAAGCGCTCACTTTAGTTATTTTACTCCAAATTGAAGGGTTAAGACATGGCATTGGAACGTACTTTCTCGATCATCAAACCAGATGCAACCGCACGCAATCTGACTGGTGAAATCAACGCAATGTTTGAAGCCAATGGTTTCCGCATTGTAGCACAAAAACGCATTCGTATGAGCCGCCTGCAGGCAGGTGAGTTTTACGCTGTGCATAAAGAGCGCCCATTCTATAACGATCTGATCGAATATATGGTATCAGAGCCGGTAGTTGTGCAGGTGCTGGAAGCAGATAATGCAGTAGCGAAAAACCGTGAGCTGATGGGTGCAACTAATCCTAGCGAAGCCGCAGAAGGTACCATCCGCCAGAAATTTGGCGAGAGCATCGAGCGTAACTCGGTGCATGGTTCGGACAGCCCAGAGAATGCAGCGATCGAAATCGCATACTTCTTTAGCGGTACCGAGCTGGTTGGCTAATTAATCTAGCAGTGGATGTATAATCCCAGGGGCGGCTTCGGCTGCCCCTTTTCGTTTGACGTGATTATTTTCTAAAGTGATGCGGCCTTCGGCTACCCAGCGCAATGCCTGCGGATAACATTGATGTTCGTAGGTGAGCACACGTTTGGCAAGGCTGTCTTCAGTGTCGTTTTGCTCTACCGGCACTGCTGCCTGCAGGATGATGGGGCCGGCATCCATATCGGGTGTGACGAAATGCACGGTACAGCCCGTGAATGGTATGCCTGCTTCTAATACGTTGCGATGGGTGTGCAGCCCCTTGAAAGACGGCAAAAGTGACGGGTGAATATTCAGCATGCGGCCGTGCCATGCGTCCACAAAGGGGGCGGTAAGCAGACGCATAAAACCTGCCAGACATACCAGGTCAATCGCATGGCTTTCCAACAGATCATGCATGGTTGCATCATAGGACTCACGGCTATCGAACTGGGTATTATCCAGTACGCACGCCTCTATGTTATGGAAAGCGGCGCGCTCCAAACCATAGGCATCTGCTTTGTTTGACACCACTAAGGCAATTTCTGCAGGGTGGTTTTTGTCGGCCTCGACTGCGTCTATCAGCGCCTGAAGATTAGAACCGCTGCCCGAAATCAGAACGGCGACGCGTTTGCTCATAGCAACGCGCCCTGATAGGTGACGGCGTGGCGGTTGCGCGGGGTAATTTCACCCAGAGTAATCACGGTTTCACCTGCATTTTCCAGTAGGCGGGTCAGGCTGGCTTGTTTGTCTGGCTCGACGGCGATTACCATGCCAATACCGCAATTGAAGGTGCGTAGCATTTCTTCTTCTGCCACGTGCCCCGTATGTGCCAGCCAATTGAACACGGCAGGCAGCTCCCAGTTATCGAGCTGTATATGTGCGCCCAAATGGTTGGGTAATACGCGCGGAATATTCTCGCTAAGCCCGCCGCCTGTAATATGTGCCAGCGCTTTCACCCCGCCTTGGGCAATCGCATCCAGACAGGATTTCACATAAATACGTGTCGGGGTGAGCAGGCAATCAACCATCCGGCGGTTATTATCGAATGGTGCAGGCCCCAGATAATCGATGCTATGTTTTTTCATGACGTGGCGTACCAGCGAAAATCCATTGGAATGGATGCCGCTTGAAGTAAGCCCTAACAGCACGTCGCCTTCTTTCAATGCGGCTTTCTTTGGCAAGATGCCATCGCGTTCCACCGCGCCAACCGAGAAGCCAGCCAGATCATAGGTGCCGGGTTGATAGAGACCGGGCATTTCTGCGGTTTCACCGCCCACAAGCGCACAGCCTGCCTGACGGCAGCCATCTGACACGCCTTGCACAACGGCAGCGGCCTGATCTACTGATAATGTTCCGCATGCGAAATAATCAAGGAAGAAGAGCGGTTCTGCGCCTTGCACGACAAGGTCATTCACGCACATGGCCACCAGATCAATACCAATCGTGGTATGGTCTTCAGCGATTGCGGCCAATTCCAGTTTGGTGCCGACGCCATCGGTTGCGGCAACCAGCACGGGGTCTTTATAATGTGTGGCTTTCAGGTCGAACAAACCACCAAATCCACCAATGCTATCCATCACGCCTTTGCGCTGGGTGGCGCCGGCCAATGGCTTGATGCGCTCTACCAGTGCATTACCAGCGTCAATATCTACGCCTGCATCGGCATAGGTTGACTGGTCGGAATGGTTGTCTTTTGTGGCCACTTGCGATAATCAATTACTTATAATTCCTCGCATTCATAGGACATGGGAACATGGCTGACAAGTATATTAAATGGATTGCCGCAGTCATAAGTGCTGCAATTATGGCATGTGGTCAGGTAGCATGGGCGGCCGTTGACACGATTGAAGTGATCGCCGATGTCACTGGCACCAGCCCGCAGGACGCCCAGGTGCGTGCGCTGGAATACGCACAGAAACGGGCTTTTTTCCTCAGCCTGCACAAGCTGGATCCTGACCGCGCCTATCAGGTGGCGACCAGTCTGAGCGATCAGGAGATTGCGCAATATATCCGTGGGTATGAGATTGCTCAGGAACGTTATTTGGAAAATAACCGCTATCAGGCGCTGGTGAATGTATCCTTGTCGGATGTACAGCTGCGTCAGTTGTTGAATCAAAGCGATAATCCCGCTGCACCGCTTGAGATGAATGCGTTGTTGGTTCTGCCCGTGCTGGATGATGGTGAGGAGCTGTATTTGTGGGAAGGTGACAATATATGGCGTAGCATCTGGAACAGCACTGCCTTGCAAAAAGGCGAAGGAAAGTTGGTGCTACCATACGGTGACCCGACGGATGTGCAAACCGTGGATGCCAGCAACGTGCTATCGCGTGATTTTGAAACGCTGCGCCCGCTGGCCGAGCGTTACGGCGCAAAAGAAGTGGTGATTGTGCTGGCGACCTATGAAGCCAACCGCCAGCCACCCGGGGTATTGGTGACCACCCGTCGCTTGGGGCCTGCCACCGACCGCGTGCGCGATTATTATTTTGAAGCAAAAAGTGCAAGTGCACCGCCCTCCTCGGTGCTGGTAGATGCGGCGACTGCTTCGGCATCGGTGCTGCGTGAGGCGGCCATGCAATATGCAACCGTGAAAGAGCGCAGTATCGCGCAAGCCGAGAGCATTCCGGTGAGTGTTGATTTTATGCGGCTATCGGATTGGGTGCAGGTGCAGGAAACCATGAAAGATATCGACGAGGTGATTGATCTGCAGGTAGGGCAGATTTCGATTCAGAACGCGAAAGCGACGTTGTTCTACACTGGCTCACTGGATCTACTGGCAAGCAAATTACAGCAGCAAGGCCTGCGGGTAACACCGCAAGCGGGCGGCTGGTCCATTGCAGCGCGTTAGGGAAGGAGCGCTCATGCATATCAACAAGGTTGCACTTTTCTGGCTGGCATTGCTGCTGCTATTCATTTGGTTCCTGAATGCGGTGGAGCCTATTTTGCTGCCTTTTGTGGTAGGCATTCTGGTGGCGTATTTTCTGGATCCGCTGGCGGATAAATGCGAAGAATGGGGCATGAGCCGGCATTGGGCGGCGATTTGTATTACTTCGATCTTTTTCCTAATCTTAATTATCGTGTGCATGATCTTAGGGCCATTGCTCTACCAGCAAAGTGTGGAGCTGGTGAAAAAACTGCCTGACTATGTGGAAGCGGTACGCACACAGCTGCAGCCTTTGCTGCAGGAGTGGAAGGGCGTTTTAAATTACAGCCAGTTGGAGTCCGTTCGCTCCAGTTTGGGTGATGTTTCGGGCAAGGCCGTTGGTGTGCTGGGTGGCATTCTGGGTGGCGTGCTTAAATCCGGTGCGGCATTCCTGAACCTTTTATCACTGCTGTTGATTACGCCGATTGTTTCCTTCTATTTGCTGCGCGACTGGGACCGTCTGGTAGAGCGTATCGAAGGATTGCTGCCGCGTGAACATGCCGACACTATCCGTAGCCTCGTAGAGCAGATGGATGCTAAAGTAGCGCAGTTTATCCGCGGCCAGATGATGGTGGCGGCCATTCTCGGTGTATTCTACGCCATTGCGTTGACCATCATTGGGCTTGATTTTGGCGTGTTGATTGGTCTGTTGGGTGGATTGCTCATTATCATTCCGTATCTGGGCACGATTGTGGCGGGCATATTGGCTGTGGGCATGGCTTATTTGCAGTTTGATACGGTTGACCCGGTATTGATTGTGTTGGGTGTTTATGTCTTTGGGCAGGTGGTGGAAGGCAATTTTCTCACCCCTAAAATTGTGGGTGACAAAGTTGGCCTGCACCCGGCCTGGATTATTTTTGGCTTGTTGGCCGGTGGTACGTTGCTAGGGTTTGTAGGTGTGCTGATTGCGGTGCCCGTGACCGCCATGATCGGTGTGTTGGTGCGGTTTGCCATTGAGCGTTATCAGCATAGCTCGCTCTATAAAGAGCATTCTGGCAAATCATCGGCAGCGGATGCTGAATAAATAGAACTGTAAGTAGAGGAACGCGTGTCGCAGCTGGCTATTGGTTTGCCCCCTCATCCCCCTGCGTATGGCAGGGAGGATTTTATTGTATCTGCGAGCAACCGCCATGCCTATGACATGGTGGTGCGCTGGCCGCACTGGGTGGAGCCGTTTATGAGCGTGGTTGGCCCGCGCCATGCAGGAAAAAGCCATCTGGCACATATCTGGGCAGAACAGGCCAAAGCGCGGTTTGTGCCGGTTGACCAATTAGCAATGCATAGCTCGCAAGAGTGGCTGGAAGGGCATGACGCATTGGTGCTGGAGGATGTGGAGCAATTGCAGGACGAAGAGGCGCTGTTTCATTTGCTCAACCATGTACGCAGCGAGCAGAAATGGCTGTTATTGACCAGTCAGCAGCCGCTGAACCGACTGCCGATTGCGTTGCCTGATTTGCGTTCGCGTATGGCAGCGATTGCGTTTGCCGAATTGCAGCAACCCGACGATATGGTGATGCGCGGTATTTTGATGAAACAATTTGCAGACCGCCAGATACGTGTGTCGCCCGATATCATCGATTTTATATTACGGCGCTGTGAACGCTCAGCGCAAGCGCTGGCTGACCTTATTGTACGTCTGGATGAGCAGGCCATGGCGCAGCAACGCGCGATTACCTTGCCTTTAGTCCGCGAAGTAATGCAGGAGTGGAGCACCCATGGTTAGTACGTCTCCCCTTAACGAAATGGCATTGCGCAAGCTGCGTAACAAGCTGGCGAAGATTCAGCTTTTGCTGGCTGAACCTGACGCGCGCATGTCGTCTATTACCAAGAAACTGCTGCATAGTTTCGGGTTTGAAACTATCCATATTGCCAAGAGCGGAGACCGTGCGGTTAATATTATAAAGACACATGCGATCGATCTGGTGATTACGGAATGGCCGATGGAGCCGATGAGTGGCATCGATTTTGTGAGCTTTATGCGCACAGCAGAAGACTCGCCCAAACGTAATATGCCAATTATTATGTTAACGGGGCATGCAGATATTGCACATGTGGAAAAGGCGCGCGATGCAGGTGTGACGGAATATCTGGTGAAGCCTTTCACGGCAAAAACGCTTAGTCATCGCATTATTCAGGTTATAGACAATCCACGTTCCTTTATCCGCTTTGATGCATTCGCAGGCCCCGACAGACGACGCCGTGTTCCGTTGCCACCGGGTGGAACGGATCGCCGCTTGCCAGCCGAAGAGATGGAGAAACATGCGAAGAAGCTGGGTGACCGCACCATCTACCACGTGCACGGTATGGATATTGAAGTGCGTCCGCCTGATTATAGTTTGCGCCAAAAGCTTGATGATACGGCTGCCAGCGATATCCTAAACGAGGAGAATGTCAGACGTGCGCAGGAAGTCCTGACCCATGCACGCGGTGATTTTGTGGAGTGGGTGCTCGTGGATTTGAATCAAATGGAGCATGCCTACGAAGCGTTAGCTGCAGATTTGACCGATAAAAAGGCGCTGGATGATTTGCGAGAGCTGGCTTTTGGTGTCAAGGCGCAGGCAGGCACATTCAGTTTCCCTCTTGGTTCAGAAGTGGGCAAGTCATTGGTTGATTTTCTGCATACCATTGATGAAATGAATAAGTTCCGTTTATTGGTGATTCGCAAGCACATAGACACCCTTTATGTTATATTTCACCAGCGGCTACAGGAGCGTGACGCGGAAGTGCGTGACGAAATCATGCAAACATTGCATGCACTTGTGCATAAATTCAGTTAGAATATAGGAATATTAAGTGGGGAGAAGTTCACGTGTTACATTGTTTGGTGATTGATGATAACAGCAACAATTGCACCGTAGCGCGCTATATCATGGAGGATATGGGCTTCAACGTGCATACCGCAGAAAATGTAGAAGATTCGCTTAAATATGTCGCCTCCAATGATTGCGATGTCATTTTGCTGGATTGGATGATGCCGGATATTGACGGTATTGATTTTCTGGAACTGCTGCGGGAAAGCGATGCGGGAAAGCAGATTAAAGTGATTATGTGTACTGCAAAGCAAGGTGATGCTAACCGCGAGCATGCGCTGAAGGCGGGTGCAGATGCGTATGTTGTAAAGCCTCTCACCTTACAAAATCTGGGCGATGCACTTAATGAAGTGGGAATAGAGATAAAAGGAGAGGCGGCTAGCTAATATCGTGGCGGGTTAGAAACCGTTCCAGTACTGCGCTTCCGGGTTCTATCTTATCCCAGCTATCAATGTTTAGCTGCATAATAGCCAGCGCGCATGTTGGGAACTTCATAGTCAGTGTGTCTATTCCGTCTTCCGTCAGGGCTTCGGCCGCCAGCATAAGCGAGAGATGATGCAGCCCGGGGTTATGGCCTACGATCATGACCGCATCCTGATCTGGATTGGTGTCTTGTAATTCACGTAATATATCGCCTGCCGACGCCAGATACAGCGAATCGGTATAGGTAACATCCAGTTTATCCGTTAAACCGCTTTGCAGGCTTTTGAGTGTTTCGCGCGTGCGCTTGGCGTCGGAGCTATAGACTTTTTGTGGGATAAGTCCCTCTGCTTGCAAATAGGCGCCGAGTGCGGCTGCATTTTCTCGTCCGCGCGGCGCAAGGTCACGCTCTTTGTCTTGCGTGTTGGCATCGCCCAATTCGGCCTTGGCGTGGCGCAATATATATAGACGTTTCACAGGCGGTTCACAGTTGCGTTGTAAGGGTTAAAATGATTATATGCTGGTTAAACAAATAATTATAATGTGGTGGTAGCACAGCCACGCCAAGGCAGACAAGAAGAATTCGCTATGACAAAATTAAGCCGTCTTACAGAACAACAAATTGATGCACATTTTGAGCGTCCGCGGGCACGTTATTTTAACCGCGAGCTATCATGGTTATCTTTTAATTTCCGTGTGATGGAAGAGGCGTGCAATCCGAACAATCCGTTGCTGGAACGTGTGAAGTTTTTGTCCATTTCTGCCAACAATCTGGATGAGTTTTATATGGTGCGCGTAGCCGGATTGAAAGACCAGGTGCGTCACGGGGTGGATAAAACCAGTGCCGATGGGTTGACGGCAGGTCAGCAATTGCGGCTCATCCATGCGCGAGCAGCGGAGTTGATGGACCAGCAGCAGCAATGCTGGTTGTCATTACGTGACGCACTGGCCGAAGAACATATTCTGGTTGCCTCGCCAGACGCATTGACAGAGGCTGACAAACGCTGGCTGAAAGACTATTTTCTGCATCACATTTTTCCGGTGCTGACACCGATTGCGATTGATCCCGCGCATCCATTCCCCTTTATCCCTAATCTAGGAATGGCGCTTATATTCGAGCTCACGCAGACACAACAGAAACGTCAGCAAACGGCACTGATTACTCTGCCTAACAAAATGAAGCGCTTTGTGCGGCTGGCACGCAAACGACAGCCTACCTTCATATTGCTGGAAGATATCATATCGCTTTTCTTCGATCAGCTGTTCCCTGGCTTTGAGCTGCGGGACAGCGCGCTATTCCGCATTGTGCGCGACAGTGATCTGGACATTGAAGAAGAAGCAGAAGATCTGGTGCGTTATTTCGAAAACGCGGTGAAAGAGCGCCGGCGTGGGCGTGTGGTGCGTTTGAAAACCAGTGTTGGCACCAGTGACAGTCTGGTGCAGTTCATGCTCGATCATTTGCCGGCAAGCCGGCATGACATTGTGCACGTGGAAGGCATGATCGGTCTGTCCCAGCTCGATGAGCTGTATGATACGGACGTGCCGGATTTGAAATTTACGCCGTTTGAGGTGCGTTTTCCTGAGCGCATTACCGATTTTAACGGCGATTGTTTTGCCGCTATCCAGAATAAAGACATTGTGGTTCATCACCCGTATGAAAGCTTTGATGTGGTGGTGCAGTTTTTGCACCAAGCTGCACAAGACCCGGATGTGGTTTCGATCAAACAGACTTTGTACCGTACCAGTAATGACTCACCTATCATCAAGGCACTGATTGAAGCGGCTGAGAATGGAAAGGCAGTGACGGCACTGGTCGAGTTGAAGGCACGGTTTGACGAAGAAGCGAATTTGCGCTGGGCACGTGATCTGGAGCGCGCAGGCGTGCAGGTGGTGTATGGATTTGTCACGCTGAAGACGCATGCGAAAATTTCGCTGGTAGTACGTAAAGAGGAGGGCAAGCTGCGCTCTTATGTGCATTTTGGCACCGGCAATTACCATCCGAATACCGCAAAAGTATACACCGATTTGTCGTATTTCACTTGTGACCCGTCGCTGTGCCAGGATGCATCGTATCTGTTTAATTTTATTACCGGTTATGCCAAGCCCAAGCGATTTGCGAAAATTTCGGCGGCGCCGCATGCATTACGTAACAGCCTGATTCGTGCGATTGAGAAAGAAATCCAGTTTGCACAGGAAGGCAAGATTGGCTGTATCTGGGCGAAGATGAACTCGCTGGTGGATCCACGCATTATCGATGCGTTATATGCGGCCAGTCAGGCAGGTGTGCAGATCGATCTGGTGGTGCGGGGCATTTGTGTGCTGCGCCCTGGTATCCCGGGCTTTTCTGATAATATTCGTGTCAAAACCATCGTTGGGCGCTTTTTGGAACATTCACGCATTTTCTGCTTTGGTAACGGGCATGCCCTGCCTTCGCCAGAGGCCAAAGTGTATATTTCCTCGGCGGACTGGATGGTGCGCAATTTTGACCATCGCGTTGAGGCTATGGTGCCGATTACTAACCCGACGGTACATGAGCAGGTACTGGACCAGATTATGGTGGCCAATTTGCGCGATGAGAAAAATAGCTGGTTGCTGGATAAGGACGGTGAGTACCATCGTGTGCCATACAGTGATAGTAGTTTCTCCGCGCATGAATATTTTATGAATAACCCGAGTCTTTCTGGCCGTGGTAAAGCGCTGAAGAAAGGCAAAATGCCAGCCAACATTATGCGCCCGCGCAAAAGTAAGAGCCGCAAGAAAGTCAGCTGATGTCGCATAACACCTCGCCTATGAGCAATGGGCAACGCCTGCCTGCATTGCACGACAACACGGTCGGGGTTATCGATATTGGTTCAAATTCGGTGCGGCTGGTGGTGTATCACGGGCTAACGCGTGTGCCATTGCCTTTGTATAACGAAAAACATTTCTGTGCGCTTGGCAAAGGGCTTAGCCAGACAGGGCGTTTGAACCCGCAAGGTGTAGAAAAAGCCTATGCGTCGCTGGGTCGGTTTTTGCTTATGGCAGAGCGGCTGGAATTGACTTCGCTTGCAATCATGGCAACGGCGGCGGTGCGCGATGCTGAGGACGGCGAAGCCTTTGTGGCCGAGATAAAACGCCGTTTTAACGTGGATGTACGTGTGATCAGCGGCGAGTTGGAGGCCGAATATGCGGCGCGTGGCGTAGTGGCCTCTATTCACCAGCCTCACGGTGTGATTGCCGACATGGGTGGCGGCAGTATGGAGCTGGGCTATATCGAGCATGGCGAGCTGAAAGAACGCGTGACCACCCGGCTGGGGGCGCTACGGCTGGCGGATGAGGTAGATGGCCAATGGGAGCGCATTCCTGAAGTAATGGAGCGCGAATTGCGCCATGTGGATTGGCTGGACGAAAAGCACGTGCCGACCTTTTATGG
>PBPD01000023.1 GCA_002725445.1 Rickettsiales bacterium | reverse complement strand
CGACGAGATTCTGGAAGTTAGTACCATTGCCAGCGTGGCAGGACGATTGAGCGATGGTAAATTGACCAATATACGCCCGTTCCGTGATCCGCACCATTCCAGCTCAATGGCGGCGATGGTAGGCGGTGGGCGCAAAGCGCTGCCGGGCGAAATATCGCTCGCGCATAATGGCGTGCTATTTCTGGATGAATTGCCGGAGTTTCCCCGTGGCGTGCTGGAAGCGCTACGCCAACCCTTGGAGACGGGCACGGTCAGCGTGGCACGCGCACAGGCGCATGTGACCTATCCAGCGCAGGTGCAATTGGTGGCGGCGATGAACCCTTGCCGCTGCGGGTATCTCGATGATGCCAGCCGTGCCTGCAATAAGGCACCTAAATGCGCGGTCGATTATCAGTCCAAATTGTCTGGCCCATTGCTAGATCGCATTGATATTCATATAGAAGTGCCCGCCGTTGATACGTTAGAGATGTTAAATGATAGCGTCGCAGAATCCAGTGCCAGCGTAGGGGAGCGCGTGAAGAAGGCGCGCGATATGCAACAAATGCGTTACCGTGCTGATGGTGCACGCACTAATGCGCAGATCAGCGGTGACCGGCTGCGCGAAATTGCGATGCCAAGCGAAAAGGGACGCGCAATGCTGGACGATGCTACTACTAAATTGCAGCTTTCTATGCGCGGGCTGACACGTGTGCTGCGGGTGGCGCGCACCATTGCTGATCTCGAAGGGCAGGCCGATGTGCAGGCCAATCACATTGCCGAAGCGCTCAGCTATCGCCACTGGCGGCCTGGACAAGGGCAGCAAGTTGCCTGACACAATATATAGTGTTTTTGTTGATTTAATTGTCTATATGAGGTAGAAAGATAGGCAAAAGGAGTGTGTGACTCTATGGCCTGTCTTGCAGAGCGCATTGCGCAGCTGGAACAAACACAATTAAGTTGGCTTAATCGAAAGACGCAACGCGCCGTCAACGAGCTGGAACAAGCGGCGGGCGAGCTACATTCATTGGAAGCAGAGCTGGATAATTTTCTGCTGGATTACTACGATAAGGTTGGCAGCTATATCGAGCAGCTACACGAGCTGGAAGAAGAGCTCTCGGTTTATGTCCAGCGTGAAGAAGCGTTGTGCGAGAATGGGTGGCAGCTATCGTTGGATGTGGCAGAGCGTAAAGCAAGCAGCGGTGATTTGAAGAAACTATACCGCGAGCTGGCGCGGCGTTATCACCCCGATTGTCAGCCCAATCAACGTCCAGAACAGGCTGATATTATCAAACAAATCAACAATGCGTATGCACGCAAGGATATTGCGGCTTTATGGCGCATCAAATTGCAGTCTGATCAGCAAATAGAGGATGAGCGCAGTGCGCTTATGACGCAGCTAGAATGCGCGCAGCACGCCCTGAAGGATATTGAGGCACGACGTGCGCGTTTGGAGAAAAGCCCGGCCTATGCGTTGATGCGACGTAGTTTTGAAGCGCGCCTATGCGGGCGTGACTTGGTGCAAACGGTCGTCAATTCTGTGAGTGCACAGATAGAAGAAACCCGCCGCAAGCTAGTAGCTACGAAAATTCGCCACCACTACATGGAACCGGCGGGTGCTGCGGTTGCTTAACATTTATTGCGTTTGAAGAACTATCTAGGATGCCTGCGGCAATGGCTGCGGAGCATTCTCCGGATTAGCCACAAACTGCGTCATTTTTTCTAAGGCGCGTGCCTCGATCTGACGTACACGTTCGCGGGAAATCTCATAGATCTGACTCAGCTCTTCCAGCGTAGCAGGGTTTTCTTTCAATTTACGCTCAGCGATAATATGGCGCTCACGGTCATTCAGCGTTGCCATGGCGGCTTGCATCATGCCACGTTTCTGGCCATATTCCTGCCGGTTGCCCAGCAATTCTTCCTGACTTTCAGATGGCTCTTCCAGCAGGTCGATCCACTCATTTTCACCATCCTGACCAATGCGCGCATTCAGATTCTGGTCGTTCGCGATCATGCGGCGATCCATGTCGACCACATCTTTTTCGCTTACATCCAGCTCTTCCGCGATTTCTTTCACCATAGAGGGCGTCAGGTCGGTATGATCGTCGTAATGTTTCAGGCGCTGCTTCATGCGTTTGAGATTGAAGAACAAGCGCTTCTGTGCGGCACTGGTGCCCACTTTCACAACAGACCATGATTTCAATACAAATTCTTGAATGGCCGCTTTAATCCACCACATCGCGTAGGTGGACAGGCGGAAACCGCGTTCCGGGTCAAACTTTTTCACTGCCTGCATCAGGCCGATGTTACCTTCCGAGATCAGCTCGTTGACCGGCAGGCCATAGCCGCGGTAACCCATAGCGATTTTTGCTACCAGACGCAGGTGACTGGTTACCAGCTTGTGGGCGGCGTCATAATCGCCATCATCTGCCCAGCGCTTAGCAAGCATATATTCTTCATCTGCTTCCAGAATAGGAAATTTCTGTATGTCTTGCAGATAGGCACTGAGGCCATTTTCTGGTGACAATGCAGGTAAGGCGAAAGCCTTGCTCATAATAAACTCCTTACTCCAATAAAACCTGTCGTTTCAGGTCTATGCAGATACGTTACCGAAATTATTGTTGTTAGTGGCAGTATGCCTGTAAAATTACTATAAGGATTTACTACAATCGTAAAATAGAGTCATCTAAATTTTTTGCAATAACTCCTTACATTTCAACATGTCATCTGGCCAGGGAGCCTCACACTCAATCGGGACATCCTTTACCGGATGATTGAATCTTAGTATACGCGCATGCAGCATTTGACGGTAGAGGGTATTTAGGAAACCTTCTGTTTCCTCGGAGAGTGCAAAAGGAGCCAGTTTCTTGCTACTGTTTCTACCATAGAGCGGGTCACCTATCAAATCATGGCCAAGCTCAGCGCAATGCACACGAATCTGGTGGGTGCGTCCTGTGTCCAGTTCGCACCGTAAATGTGCGGCAAATGGTTGGTTTCCCGCTTTTTTCGTTGGCGCATAATAGGCGTCTTCTGTCCAGTAATGGGTGCGCGCTTCTTTGCCCTGCGCGACGATCGCCATTTTCTTGCGATCACGTGGGTTGCGGCCAATGGCGCCTTCAATACTGCCCTCTGCGGGCATGGGAACACCCCACACCAGCGCGTCATAGACCCGTTTGAGGGTGCGGCTTTTCAATTGCTCGCTCAAATGCTGATGGGCTTTGTCGTGCTTGGCTACCACTAACAGGCCGCTCGTATCTTTGTCGATGCGGTGCACAATGCCGGGACGAATCACCCCGCCAATGCCGGATAATTCATCGCCGCAATGGGCGAGCAGGCCGTTGACGAGGGTATTGTCAGGATTGCCCGCTGCGGGGTGCACCGTCAGCCCTGCGGGCTTGTTAACCACCAACACATCCTCGTCTTCGAAAATAATGTCCAGCTCCATTGTCTGCGGCATGATATGCGAAGGTTCGGGTGCGGGTATCTGCAAAGATATTGCATCATCGCATTTGATTTTGGTAGAGGCACTGGCTACAGTGCGCCCGTTGAGCTGTACATGCCCCTCATCTATCAGCCGTTTCAGTTGGCTGCGAGACATATTGGGCATATGCTTGGCAAGATACGCGTCGAGCCGTTGCTTTGGCTCATCGCCTGCCACTGTAAATTGATAGGGAGCTTCACTCATATGGCAAAAACGCCTCCATCGGACACCGAAGAAAGCCATCGCGGCCTGAAATTAGTTGTATTGTCACTTGGGGTTATCCTCATTGGCGGCACTATACTGCTGTTTGTGCTGATCTTCCAGAAAATGCAGGACAAGCAGAGCGAAGAAGGCAAAATCCTCGCCAGCCTGCCGCGCGAGTACCGTGCGTGCCAGGATGCAGACATCTTAGTGCCAGCAGGCGGGTTTATTCGTGATATGAGCTTTGAGGGTAAGATGCTGCGTGTCATGGTCGATATGGACAGCGACGAGCGCATTACCATGCTGATTGATAGCTGCACAGGCAAAGTGGTGAACACGCTGCGTATCCGTGTGAACGAACTCACCTCGCAAGACGTCACGTTTTAGGCAGCCAGTCGTGCTTGTAGCTGGTCGTATTCTGGCCAGTGCTGATGCGGGCCAAGCACGGCGCTGCATAACTTATCGGCTACAAATATCTCACGCGCCAACGCTTTGACCTGATCGAGTGTCACCGCGTCGATATGCGCAGCGATTTGCTGGGCGTTGCGGTATTCCCCAAAATTCGTGAGGTGGCGCCCCAACCATTCTGACAGGCCAATCATGCCCTCACGTGCCATCAACAGGCTGGCTTTTTGCTGGTTCTTGGCGCGTTCCAGCATCACTTCATCGAGCTGATCCGCAAAACCTATCATCTCGTCACACACGGCAGGAGCAAGTTCTGCGGCCTGCTCTGCACCCGTGGCAGCATAGACTGCAAACATGCCAACATCACGGTAAGACGCAATGAAGCTCGCAATCGTGTAGACCAGTCCACGTGTTTCGCGAATTTCCTGAAACAGGCGCGACGACATGCCGCCACCCAGCATCAGGCTGAGTAATTGCAGCACATAGTAATTTTCGGTGACAATCGGCAGTCCCTCAAATCCCATCATAATATGGAGCTGTTCCAGCGATTTGGAAATACGCACATCGCCCGGCTGATAAAGCGCAGTGGTCGCAGGTGGCGGCGCATCATGCGTGGGGTTCAGCGTGAAGTGTTCTTCCACCAGCGTGCGCAATTGCTCGTGGCTTACATTGCCTGCTGCCGACAATACCATACGCTGCGGGTGGTAGTGGGTGCGGGTGTAGTCCTGCAAATGGGTCTTCTGGAATGCCTGCACATGATCCGGCGTGCCTAGAATGGACTGGCCAAGCGATTGATTGGCAAAGGCCGTCTCCTGAAAATAATCATAGACCAGGTCATCCGGCGTGTCCTGATGCATGGCGATTTCCTGCAAAATCACCTGCCGCTCGCGCTCCAGCTCTATCGGGTCGAAGCTGGAATGTTGCATAATGTCGCATAAAATATCGACAGCTATAGGTAAATTGTCTTTCAGCACCTTGGCGTAATAAACCGTATGTTCGTGCGAAGTGAAGGCGTTGAAATGACCGCCAATAGCATCGAATGCTTCGGCGATATCGCGCGCATTGCGGCGTTGCGTGCCTTTGAATGCCATATGTTCCAGCATATGCGATATGCCCTGCTGCTGGTCATTTTCGTGACGTGCACCGACATCCACCGTAATGCACACCGCCACGGTTTCAGCCGAGGCAATCGTTTCACTGGCGAGGCGCAGGCCATTATCCAGCGTGCTCAGCGCATAGCTCATATGCCGTGCTTTCCTATATAATCGCAGATAGCGTCGCGGCTGTTGGGTAGCACATCAAACTGCTCTTGCTTATCCCACAGATCCGCCATGAATTCAGGCAGCTCAGGATTCTGGCCAGTGGCGTCTTTTACCGCGTGCGGGAATTTCGCCGGATGCGCTGTAGACAGCGTCACAACGGCGACGTCTTTATCCAGTTCACAACGTTGCGCTGCCCGTATACCTACCGCGGTATGAGGGTCGAGCAACACGCCATTCTCGCGATGTACTTCGCCAATGACGCGTAAAGTGTCTTCGTCATCCACGGCGGCACTGCTGAAAATGGACTGCAGGCGCAGATGTGCCTGTGCCGATAATGTGATCGATTTATCTTTGCGGAACGTATCCATCATATTACGAATAGTGTCAGCGTCACGGTCATGTAAATCAAACAGCAGGCGCTCGAAATTACTGGAAATCTGGATATCCATGCTCGGGCTGAGCGATGGATGCACCCCTTCCATACCATACGTGCCCGTACTCACACAGCGATGCAGAATGTCGTTGCGATTGGTGGCAATAATCAGCCGCTCGATGGGCAGCCCCATTTGGCGCGCGATGTATCCGGCATAAATATCGCCGAAATTGCCTGTAGGTACACAGAAAGCGATGCGGCGCGAAGGCGCACCCAGCTGCAGAGCAGCATAAAAGTAATATACGACTTGCGCCAGAATACGTGCCCAGTTGATGGAATTGACAGCCACGAGATGGTGTTGCTTGCGGAATTCCGCATCGGCAAACAGGCTTTTCACAATATCCTGACAATCATCGAATGCGCCTTCCAGCGCTATATTATGCACATTATCGTCGCCAACGGTGGTCATCTGACGGCGCTGCACGTCTGATACACGCTCATGCGGGTGCAGAATGAAAATCTGCATATTATCGCGCCCGCGACAGCCAGCAATGGCGGCAGATCCGGTGTCGCCGGAGGTAGCGCCCAGCACGACAACTTTTTCATCGCGCTTTTGCAGGATATGGTCAACCAGCCGGCCAAGGAACTGCAAGGCGAAATCTTTGAAGGCGAGGGTAGGCCCATGATAGAGCTCTAACATCCAATGTTGATTCGCCACTAGCGACAAAGGTGCGACGGCGCGATGGTGGAAGCCATCATACGTGTCACGCAGCAACTGGCGCAGAGCAGGTTCATCCATTATATCACCCATGAACGGATGCATAATTTCATAGGCCAGATCGGCATAGTCGAGCCCTTGCAGCTCAGCAATTTGCTGTGTGGATAGTTGCGGAATTTCTGACGGCAAATAAAGCCCGCCGTCACTGGCCAGCCCTGCCAGCACTACATCTTCAAAACTTAAATCCGGCGCCTGACCCCGTGTCGACACGTAATGCATCGCTATGCCTTTTCATCACTTTCGGTGCGTTTATGCTGGCGAATATATAACCCACCAATCACCAATACACCGAATCCAATTCCAAACCAGGTGATGGCATAGCCCAGATGATCGTTACGCAGCGTTATATTGCCATCGCCAGGAATCGGATAGCCATCGGCCACATCCGGACTGCCAATTAGATCAACCGTTACCGGAATCAACTCCAGCTCGTGGTAGCGAGCGATTTCGTCCACGTCGCGGCCAAACCACACATTCTCTTCAGGGCTGTTGGGCGGTGTAAAATAATTACGCTCGTTGCTGGTACGTATCATTGCATCAATG
>PBPD01000022.1 GCA_002725445.1 Rickettsiales bacterium | reverse complement strand
CGCCATTCGCAAGATCGGGCTGAAAACCGGCCGCGTAGACACATTGCAGCTGGTGCCAAAAGCTGAGAATAAAGCGCCGGGCTATAGCGAAATACTGCCCAATATTCATACCTATGACGCTATGCCGATACAGCCCAAACAAGTGCAGATTCGCATTGAATTAGAGCAAGGCTGGAAAATAAACGACGAAGCGCCAAGCTTCCTCGCCTTGTATGATCGCGACAAGAAAGTGGTCGGTCATTGGGGCAGGGAAGAGCTGAAAACCGGCCGCATTACCCTTCCCAAGCTTACCCCTAATAGCAAACTTACACTACAGGGCACATTTTATTACTGCGAAGATAAACCAAATGCACTTTGCCTGATTCATAGTGTAGAGCAACCTGTTCAGGTGCAGCCAGTGGGGCGCAGCTTGTTGCGCTTTAACGTGCAATAACACTTGCGCACGGCCACCACTATGCTAGGCATGGAGCAAGCGAATTCATAGCAGGAGAGACGCATGAGTAAAATCAAAGTAGATACCCCGGTCGTCGAACTGGATGGCGATGAAATGACCCGCATTATCTGGGCAATGATCAAAGAAAAACTGATTCTGCCATATCTGGATATTGACCTGAAATATTTCGATCTGGGCATTGAGAGCCGCGACAAAACGGACGATCAGATTACCAAAGATGCAGCTCATGCCATCGCTGAGTATGGCGTTGGCGTGAAATGCGCCACCATCACGCCCGATGAGGCGCGCGTGGAAGAGTTTGGCCTGAATCGCATGTACCGCTCGCCTAACGGCACCATTCGTAACATTCTGGGTGGCACCATTTTCCGTGCACCCATTATCTGCAAAAATGTGCCGCGCTATGTACAAGGCTGGCAAGAGCCTATCATCGTAGGCCGTCACGCCTTTGGCGACCAATACCGCGCCACCGATATGGTGATCGACAAGCCCGGCAAACTGACCATGACCTTCACCCCTGAAGATGGCAGCGCACCGGAAGAGCATGAAATTTTTGACTTCCCCGGCGGTGGGGTTGGCATGGCTATGTATAATCTGGACGAGTCCATCATCGGCTTTGCACGTGCCTGCATGAATTATGGTCTGCTGCAAGGCTATCCGGTGCTGCACTCCACCAAAAACACCATCCTCAAGAAATACGATGGCCGTTTCAAAGACCTCTTCCAGAAAGTGTTTGAGGAAGAATTTGAAGATAAATTCAAAGACGCCGGCATTTGGTACGAACACCGCCTGATTGACGATCTGGTAGCTTACGCCATCAAATCCAAAGGCGGCTTTGTATGGGCCTGCAAAAACTATGACGGCGACGTACAGTCTGATGTAGTAGCACAGGGCTTTGGCAGCCTCGGACTGATGACATCGGTGTTGATTACGCCCGATGGCAAAACAGTAGAAACCGAAGCCGCACACGGCACGGTAACACGCCATTTCCGTTTGCATCAGCAAGGCGAACAAACCTCCACCAATCCCATTGCGTCTATCTTCGCATGGACCAATGCATTGCGTTATCGCGGCAAGTTCGACGAGAACACCGCATTGCAGGAATTCGCCGACACGCTGGAGAAAGTGGTGATTGATACGGTAGAATCCGGACAAATGACCAAAGATCTGGCACTGCTGGTAGGCAAAGACCAGAAATGGCTGAACACTACCCAATTTATGGAAGCGATCGATCAGCGCCTTCAAAACGCGCTATAATCGCTTTTAAGCCTTATAAGAAAGCCCCGCCTGACCCATGTGCCAGACGGGGCTTTTTCGTGTCTACAGAATAACAATAAAGACTATAACAGTGATGCTAGCGCTTCAGGCGTGCGCGCAATAACCGCCTTATCGCCATGCACCACTATAGGGCGCTGCAATAACACCGGATGGCTTGCGATAGCCGCGATCAACGCATCGTCATCAGCGTCTTTCAATCCATTCTCTTTATAAGGCGCTTCTTTGGTACGCACCGCCTCACGTAACGGAACGTCGAGCAACGCAAACAGGCGGCGCAATTCATCCTCCGTCAATGGCGTATCGAGATACCGTATCTCTTCCACGTCTTTGCCCGCATCCTGCAACGCAGCCAGCGCAATGCGCGACTTGCTACAGCGCGGATTGTGATAGAGGGTGTAATCAGCCATGGCTTGCTTAGCTGTGAATTTGACGCTTATCTACCGCCAGCGCCGCTTCTTTCACCGCTTCGTTGAGCGTTGGGTGGGCATGGCATGTGCGTGCAATGTCCTCAGCCGAAGCGCCGAACTCCATCGCCACGCAGCATTCATGGATAATCGTGCCGGCATCTGCACCAATAATATGCACACCATACACTTCATCGGTTTCTTTATCGGCCAGTACTTTTACAAACCCATCGGTTTCGCCAATGGCGCGGCCACGGCTGTTTGCCATAAAGGAGAATTTACCCACCTTATAGGCAACGCCATCGTCTTTCAGCTGCTCTTCGGTGCGACCTACACTCGCCACTTCCGGATGGGTATACACCACGCCCGGAATCACACCGTAATTGACATGGCCATGCTGCCCCGCCAATGTTTCTGCCACGGCTACGCCTTCTTCTTCGGCTTTGTGTGCCAGCATCGGGCCCACAATCACATCGCCAATGGCGTAGATGTTCGACTTACTGGTCTGCCATTTGTCATTTACCGAGATAAAGCCACGGTCATCCGTACTCAGACCCACATTATCCAGCCCCAAACCTTCGGTATTCGGTTTGCGGCCAATCGATACCAGCACCACATCGGCCTTCAGGCTTTCTTCATCACCGCCTTTGGCTGGCTCCGTGGTCAGGGTAACACTGGTTTTGTTTTTCTTTGCACCGGTCACTTTCGTGCCCAGTTTGAATTCGATACCTTGCTTTTCCAGCAGCTTTTGGAACTGTTTAGATACCTCTGCATCCATCCCGGGGGTGATCCGATCCAAAAATTCTACCACTGTCACTTTCGCTCCCAGACGGCGCCATACAGAACCCAACTCCAGCCCAATATAACCGCCGCCAATTACCACCAGATGTTTTGGCACTTCTTTCAGCTCCAGCGCACCAGTGGACGACACGATGCGTTCTTCATCCACCTCTACGCCCGGCAATGGCATAACGCTCGAGCCGGTTGCAATTACGATATTGGCGGTCGAAATCTTCTTTTTACCAACGCTCACTTCATTGTCGCCGGTGATTTCGCCATGACCTTTGATATATTCCACTTTGTTCTTTTTGAACAATAGCTCGATACCCTGCGTCAGCCCAGATACCACATCGTCCTTATTCTTCAGCATTTGCTTCAGATTAAGCGACGGCTTAGCGTCAATCCCAACGTCTTTAAAATGCAGCTTGGCTTCTTCAAACTTATGGCTGGGTTCCAGCATCGCTTTTGAGGGGATGCAGCCCACATTCAGGCAGGTGCCACCCAATGCCCCACGCTTCTCAACACAGGCCACTTTCAGACCCAGCTGTGCTGCACGAATTGCACCAACATAACCGCCTGGGCCGCCACCAATGACGACCAAATCGTAATCAAAAGCCATAACGTACCTCTAAGATCTTACAGACCCAGCAACAAACGGCGTGGATCTTCAATTGCTTCTTTCACTTTAACCAGGAAGGTCACCGACTCGCGGCCATCGATGATACGGTGATCATACGACAACGCCACATACATCATAGGGCGAATCACGATCTCCCCATTCACTACCACCGGACGCTGCTCGGTCTTATGCATGCCCATAATACCCGATTGCGGTGGGTTAATGATAGGTGTCGACATCAGCGAACCATAGACGCCGCCGTTCGATACGGTAAAGGTACCACCGGTCAACTCGTCCATCGACAATGTGCCTTCGCGTGCTTTTGCTGCTGCTTCGGCAATATCAGACTCGATATGCGCCAGCGATTTCTTGTCACAATCGCGAATCACCGGAACCACCAGACCTTGCTCGGTGCCTACAGCCACACCGATATCGTAGTAATTCTTATAGATGATTTCATTACCTGAAATCTCTGCATTCACTTCCGGAATTTGCTTCAGTGCATTTACTGCAGCTTTCACAAAGAAGCCCATGAAACCAAGGCGCATGCCATGCTTTTTCTCGAACTCTTCTTTGTATTCCTTGCGCAACGCCATCACGTTGCCCATATCAATTTCGTTGAAAGTGGTCAGGATCGCGGCGGTGTCTTGCGACTCTTTCAAACGTTTTGCAATCACCTGACGCAGCTTGCTCATCTTCACACGTTCTTCGCGTGGGCCCTGCGCCGGACTTGCAGCCATACCGTCACCTTCCAGTGCCTGCAAAATATCGCCTTTGGTGTGGCGTCCATCTTTGCCCGAAGCAGGCACTCGGCTGGTATCCAGCTGCGGGTTTTCTGCTTTCAGCTTTTCAACGGCTGGCCCAGGCTTTTTGCCACTTGCAGGCGCGGTTTGCGAAGGCGGCTTATAGCTGCCCGATTCTACTTTCGTGTCAGCTGCGCTTTCTTCTTTTTTCTCTTCTTTCGGCGCGCTTCTATTACCTTCTGCACCGGCCTCAACACGGCCCAGCAAATCGCCTACTTCTACGGTTTCGTCTTCCTGCACCAAAATCTCGGACAATTTGCCCGCTGCCGGTGCATTCACTTCCAGTGTTACCTTGTCGGTTTCCAGCTCAACCAGCGGCTCATCAGCTTCTACTGCGTCGCCTGCCTGCTTAAACCATTTTGCAACTACTGCCTCGCTTACGGATTCCCCAAGGGACGGTACTTTAATATCTTCCGCCATGTTTTCCCCCTATGACGCTTTCTTCTGTTTCGTTGTTTTGGCGGGAATCAATGCATCATCAATCAGTTGCTGTTGTTCCTGCTCATGAATTTTCAGGTAGCCTGCAGCGGGCGATGCTGCTTCGCGACGGCCTGCATATTTAATGCGCAGCTCCTCACGACCCAGCTCTTCCAGCACATAGCCAATGCGCGGCCCAATAAAGCGCCATGCACCCATATTTTCCGGTTCTTCCTGACACCAATACACTTCGGCGTTCTTATATTTCTTCAACTCGGCTTTAATGTCTTCATGCGGGAATGGATAATATTGCTCCACACGAACGATCGCCATGTCTTTGATGTTGCGCTCCCGGCGTGCTTCCAGCAGGTCATAATAGACCTTACCGCTCGTCAGGATCACGCGTTTCACCTTGTCAGCTGCTACCAGCTTGTCGACCTCTGGGATCACACGGCTAAAGCAGGTTTTGGCTTCCATATCTTTCAGGCTGGAAACCGCCATCTTGTGACGCAGCAAAGATTTAGGCGTCATAATAATAAGCGGTTTACGGAATTTACGATGCAGCTGACGGCGCAGCGCATGGAAATAGTTCGCCGGCGTTGTACAGTTCAACACCTGCATATTGTCTTCACCACAAAGCTGCAGGAAGCGCTCCAAACGTGCAGAGCTATGCTCTGGGCCCTGACCCTCATAACCATGTGGCAGCAACATCACCAGACCCGACATGCGCAGCCATTTGATCTCACCGGAGGAGATAAACTGGTCGATGATCATTTGTGCACCATTGGCAAAATCGCCAAATTGGCCTTCCCACAAAGTCAGCGCATCTGGCTCAGCCAACGAATAGCCATATTCAAAACCAAGAATCGCCAGCTCTGACAGGTTAGAATCAATCACCTCATATGGCGCTTGCTCACCACCCAGATTATTCAATGGCTGATAACGGTCTTCGGTTTTCTGATCGACAAATACCGAATGGCGTTGCGAGAACGTACCGCGACCTGAGTCCTGCCCCGAAAGACGCACTTTATAGCCTTCTTTCAGAAGCGAACCAAAGGCCAGCGCTTCACCGGTCGCCCAATCCAGATTTTCACCCGTCTCAATCATCTCAGCCTTTTGCTTGAGAATACGCTCCAGCTTACGGTTCAGATTGAAATTCTCAGGCGGGGTAGACAGCGCCTTACCAATTTCTTTCAGTTTCTTCAGCTCAACACCGGTTTCCGCTTCTGGCTTCACGCCCGAATCCGGACGTGTAAAGCCGGTCCATTTACCTTCCAGCCAGTTTGCTTTGTTCGGCTTGAATTCTTTTCCGCTTTCGAACGCCTCTTCGAAATGCTCATCAAAACGCTTATACTCACCTTTGACATACGCTTCATCTACCACGCCTTCGCGGGTCAGTTGCTCAGCATAAATTTTAGGCGAAGACGGATGCGCTTTGATTTTATTATACATCAAAGGCTGGGTGAACATTGGCTCGTCACCCTCGTTATGGCCATATTTGCGGTAGCAGAACACATCGATCACGACGTCGCGTTTGAACTCCTGACGAAATTCAGTCGCCAGCTTACATACATACACCACCGCTTCCGGATCATCACCGTTCACATGGAAGATAGGCGCCTGCACCATCTTTGCCACATCCGATGGATACGGGGTGAAACGCGAATATTTCGGACTGGTGGTAAAACCAATCTGGTTGTTCACAATCACATGCACGGTACCGCCTGTGCGATAGCCACGCAGCTCACTCAGTGCCAGTGTTTCTGCCACCGAGCCCTGACCTGCAAATGCGGCATCGCCGTGCAGGGTCAGTGCCATTACTTTCGTTTTTTCGGCATCGTCTTTCTGGTCCTGCTTGGCACGCACCTTACCGCATACAACAGGGTTTACTGCTTCCAGGTGCGACGGGTTCGCCGTCAACGACAAGTGCAGCGTTTTACCATCTGGCATCTCGCGGTCATGGCTGGCGCCCAAGTGATATTTCACATCGCCCGAACTGGACACAGAATCTGGGAAGTCCAGATTGCCGTGGAAAATCGACAACAGCTCCGAATAGGGTTTGCCCATGGTGGTTGTCAGCACGTTCATACGGCCACGGTGCGGCATACCGATTACAATCTCTTCCACACCAATTTTCGATGCGGTATGGATGATCGATTCCAGACCCGGCATCACGGAATCCCCGCCTTGCAGCGAGAAACGTTTCATGCCCGGATATTTACGTTGCGAGAAATCTTCAAACGCTTCTACTTCGATCAGCGTGCCGAGAATTTCTTTCTTCTCGTCAGCACTCAAAGTAGGCTTACCACGCATGCCTTCTACACGTTCCTGAATCCATGCTTTTTGCTCTGGATACTGGATATGCATGAACTCCACACCAATACGATCAGAATAGGTCTGGCGCAAAATGTCCAGCACTTCGCGGATCGTTGCGCGCTCTAAACCAAGCACCCCATCAAGAAATACTTCACGGTCCATATCCGCCGGACCAAATCCGTATGTAGCAGGGTCAAGCTCTGGGTGAGTTTCTTTTTCCTCTAAACCAAGCGGATCAAGCTTGGCGAGCAGGTGGCCACGCACACGGTACGCATTGATCATCATCAACGCACGCGCGGTGTCATGGCTGGCAAAATCGGTCAGCTCGCGTGCTTCTTCCACGCTGTGTGCCGCTTTTGCCTCTTTGGGTTTGTCTTCAGGGTCGTATTTGCCAATCACGCCGGATGGCTCAGGCGTCCACGATGCCAGCGGCATACCACTATCTTCAAAGGTCGAGAAAAGCTGACGCCAGCTCTCATCTACAGCTGAAGGGTTTTGCAAATAGATATGGTACAGCTCCTCAATAAAGATGCTGTTACCCGCATAAAGATATGAGCTCTGCTCGGATTCCGATGCCATAGCGTTACTTACATATTCCCTGTTAGACGGTTTTCAAGCCGTTGTATGCCTGTATCCGTCTGCTTGCAAGCGAAAACCGCTTATTTATTGAGCAATTCCACCATGGTTTTGCCCAGTGCTGCAGGCGAATCAGCCACGGCAATATCCGCCGAACGCATCGCCTCGATCTTGTCATCTGCACCGCCTTTACCACCGGACACGATTGCGCCCGCATGACCCATACGGCGACCCGGAGGCGCTGTACGACCAGCCACAAAGCCAACAACCGGCTTTTTGGTTTTGTGCGATTTCAAGAATTCTGCGGCTTCTTCCTCGGCTGTACCACCGATTTCGCCAATCATGATGATGGCATCGGTTTCGTCATCCTCAAGGAACAGCTCCAGCACATCAACAAAGTTGGTGCCGTTTACAGGATCGCCACCAATACCCACACAGGTCGACTGGCCAAGGCCTTCCGCTGTGGTTTGTGCCACCGCCTCATAGGTCAGGGTACCGGAACGTGACAAAATACCAATGCGGCCTTTCTTGTGGATATGGCCTGGCATAATACCAATTTTGCATTCTTCCGGTGTAATAACGCCCGGACAGTTAGGGCCTACCAGACGGGTTTTCGAACCCGACAGTGCGCGCTTCACCTTTACCATGTCCAGCACAGGGATGCCTTCGGTGATACAGATCGCCAGATCAATTTCCGCATCAATCGCTTCCAGAATCGCATCAGCTGCAAAACGTGGCGGAACATAGATCACGCTGGCATTGGCGCCGGTTTTATCTTTGGCTTCAGCTACGGTGTCGAATACCGGCAGATCAATATGGCTGCTGCCACCTTTGCCCGGCGTTACACCACCCACCATTTTGGTGCCGTAAGCAATCGCTTGTTCGCTGTGATAGGTGCCTTCACGGCCCGTGAAGCCCTGACAAATTACTTTAGTATTTTTATCGATAAGGATGGCCATTACGCTGCCTCCGAAGTTTTGACTGCTTTAACAATTTTATCTGCGGCATCGGCCAGATCATCCGCTGCGGTGATCGACAGGCCAGACGTGGAAAGCATTTTCTTACCCAGTTCCACGTTGGTACCTTCCAAACGCACCACCAACGGCACATCCAGACTTACCTCTTTCGCCGCGCTGATGATGCCCTCTGCGATGATATCGCAGCGCATGATGCCACCAAAGATATTCACCAAAATACCTTCTACGTTAGGATCGGAAAGGATCAGCTTAAAGGCTTCGGTTACTTTTTCTTTGTTCGCGCCACCACCTACATCGAGGAAGTTAGCAGGCTCACCACCATACAGTTTAATGATATCCATGGTCGACATAGCCAGACCTGCACCATTCACCATGCAACCAATATTGCCATCCATCTTCACGTAAGACAGGCCGAACTTGCTGGCTTGCAACTCTAACGGATCTTCTTCGTCTTCATCACGCATTTCCAGCACATCTGGTTGACGGAACAGCGCGTTATCGTCGAAGTTAAATTTCGCATCCAATGCAATCAGCTTGGTTTGCTTGGTAATTACCAGCGGGTTGATTTCCACCTGCGACGCATCAGTGTCTACAAACGACTCATACATGCCGAAGATGAAATTATGGAAGTCTTTGCCCAGTTCTTTAGGAATACCAAGCCCTTGCGCCAGACGGCGCGCATGGAATGGCTGAATGCCACAAGCGGGATCAACCGTAACGGTAATGATTTTTTCTGGTTGCTTAGCGGCCACTTCTTCAATGTCCATACCGCCTTCGCTCGACGCCATGAAAGTGATGCGGCTGGTCGCGCGGTCAATCACCATCGACAGATACAGCTCTTCGCCGATGTCACTGCCTTCTTCGATGTAAACGCGTTTTACTTCTTTACCTTCCGGGCCGGTCTGGTGCGTCACCAGCGTCATACCCAGCATTTCTTTGGTCAATTGCTGCACTTCGTCCAGCGATTTCGCCAGCTTCACGCCGCCCGCTTTACCGCGACCACCTGCGTGGATCTGGGCTTTCACCACCCAAAGATTACCACCCAGATTCTGGGCAACTTGCTCGGCTTCCGCCGGAGTGTATGCCACGCCACCGCGCGGTACTGCTACACCATATTTTTGCAATACGGCTTTGGCCTGATACTCATGAATATTCATCGAATCCTCTTTTCCGTTTTAGAGTTTGATGCTTTTAACTAAATCCTTCACTGCGTCAACCGACTTATCGAATTGCTTTTTCGCAGCTGCAGGCAAACTAATTTCCACTACTTTCTCTACGCCCTTCGCGCCAATCACAGCTGGCACGCCAACATAGAGATTTTTAACGCCATATTCACCTTTCAGGTGCGCTGCACATGGAAGGATCTTTTTCTTATCTTTCAGATAGGACTCGGCCATTTCAATAGCCGAAGCGGCAGGCGCATAATAGGCCGAGCCGTTTTTCAACAGCGACACAATTTCACCGCCACCACCACGGGTGCGTTTTACAATCGCATCCACTTTCTTCTTATCAATCCACCCCATCTTGATCAGATCGGGCAGCGGAATACCTGCTACCGACGAATATTGCACCACCGGCACCATAGTGTCACCATGACCGCCCAGTACGAACGTGGTCACCTGATCGATCGATACGCCCATTTCCTCCGCCAGGAAGAAACTGAAGCGCGACGAATCCAGCACACCCGCCATACCAACCACCTTCTCAGGTTTGAAGCCGGTGACTTTTTGCATCACACCCACCATCGCATCCAGCGGGTTGGTGATCACGATTACAAATGCGTTAGGCGCATATTTTTTGATATTTTCGGCAACGTCTTTGATGATTTTGGTGTTGGTTGCTACCAGATCATCACGGCTCATACCAGGCTTACGCGGAATACCTGCAGTAACAATACATACATCCGCACCTTTGATGTCAGTGTATTTATTTGTGCCAATGATGGAAACGTCTTTGCCTTCGGGCGCAGTGCTCTGGCTAATATCCAGCGCCTTGCCTTGCGGCATATCCTTAACAATGTCGAAGAGTACGACATCACCAAGTTCTTTCAGACTGATCAAGTGAGCAAGGGTACCACCGATCATACCAGCGCCGATAAGCGCGATTTTGTTACGAGCTGCAGCCATCTGTATTCTCCCTGTGGAATTCTTGTGGACGGTTTAACCCATCACAGCGAAGATAGCAAGTGCTCAGGCGTATTTTCCCGGCCTAGGAATTCATCCGTTCGAAGAATTCATCGTTGGTTTTGGTATCTTTCATCTTCGCCAACAGGAACTCCATCGCATCCATGGTGCCCATTGGATTCAGAATCTTACGCAATACCCATACCTTAGACATATCTTCCTGACTATAAAGCAGATCTTCCTTACGTGTACCCGAACGGGTAATGTCGATGGCAGGATAGACACGCTTGTCAGCCAGTTTACGGTCCAGAATGATTTCCGAGTTACCCGTACCTTTGAATTCCTCAAAGATCACTTCATCCATGCGGCTACCCGTTTCAATCAGGGCAGTCGAGATAATGCTGAGCGATCCACCTTCTTCGATGTTACGCGCTGCACCAAAGAAACGTTTTGGACGTTGCAGAGCATTCGCATCCACACCACCTGTCAATACCTTACCAGAAGAAGGCACTACGGTGTTGTAGGCACGTGCCAGACGAGTGATAGAATCCAGCAGAATCACCACATCGTGCTTGTGCTCCACCAGACGTTTGGCTTTTTCAATCACCATTTCGGCTAATTGCACATGGCGGCTTGCAGGCTCATCAAATGTCGAGCTGACAACTTCGCCTTTTACCGAACGCGCCATGTCGGTCACTTCCTCGGGACGCTCATCAATCAGCAATACAATCAAATAAGCTTCGGGATGATTCGCCGTAATCGAATGCGCAATATTCTGCAGCATTACGGTTTTACCAGTACGAGGCGGTGCTACCACCAGCGTACGCTGTCCTTTACCCTGCGGCACCACAAGGTCAATCACGCGGTCACTCAAATCCTTACCCGTCGGATCAGCCTTTTCCATTTTCAGGCGTGCATCCGGATAAAGCGGGGTCAAATTATCAAAGGCAACCTTGTGCTTACTGCGGCTAGGCTCTTCATAGTTGATGCTGGTTACTTTCAGCAGTGCGAAATAGCGCTCATTATCTTTTGGCCCGCGCACTTCACCTTCTACCGTATCACCGGTACGCAATCCGAAGCGACGGATCTGGCTTGGTGATACATAAATATCATCAGGGCCAGCCAGATAGTTTGCTTCCGGCGAACGCAGGAAGCCAAACCCATCGGGCAATACTTCAATAACACCCTCGCCAATAATCTCCTGATCTTTTTCAGCAAACGCTTTCAGGATTGCAAAGATCATTTCCTGCTTGAGCATGGAGCTTGCATTTTCAATCTCGTGCTCTTCAGCAAGTTTCAGTAATTCATCAGGTTTTTTCTGTTTTAATTCTTGTAATCTCATGGAAGTTTTCACCAATTATTCTGGTTTTAAAAGGGGGATAATATAGCCGAGGGGGGTTGTAATATGATAAATCGCGCTCAGTTGCTGAGCCGTTGATATGAAGCATCTATATCAGAGTTTTTCCTTTTTCGTCAAGCAGTTTCCTACTAACCCGTCATCAAAGCAGTCTATTTAGTGGCTAAATAGCAACTATGTGTCTGCTTAGAACGGTTTGATGACCACCAAAAAGATAATAGCAATCATCAGCACAGTCGGTACTTCGTTGAGAATTCGGAAATAACGCGTGGATTTGGTATTTTCATCGGCTTCGAATTTACGACGCTGCGCCGAAAGCATACCATGCACGCCACTCATCAACACCACCAGCAACAATTTACCATGCATCCAGCCTTGTTGCAGCGCATTAATCTCGATCATTAGCCACACGCCAAACACCCAAGTCGCAATCATAGCCGGATTCATGATGTAACGCAGCAACCGGCGCTCCATAATTTTCAGCCATTGCGAAGTTTCCGAGCCCGCTTCAACCTGCGTGTGATAAACATACAGACGCGGCAAATAGAGCATACCCGCCATCCACGCAATAAGTGAGATCAAGTGCAATGATTTAAGAACCAGATAGGTGCTGAACATCAGGCTGCTTTCTGTTGGTTGCTATGCAAACGTTTCGGGCATTCACCAAATTTGGCGGGACACATGCCACTGGGTACATGCGCACATAATTTATCTTTTGCCTCGATCTGTAAACAACTATCGGCCAATGCTTTGATGAAATGCTCATTCACGGCCACTGTTGGCACGCGGTGATAGGCTGGCACATGATGTTCATCGGCCAGTTCCTTATACTCAATATCCAGTTCAACCAATGTTTCCGAATGCTCAGATACGAAAGCGATAGGCACCAGAATGATCGCTTTGTCCTCTGCGCCGGCGCGCATAATCTCATCTTCGGTAGACGGGCCGATCCATTTCAGTGGCCCTACACGGCTCTGGTAACAATTCATATAATCCAGATCTTTAATCGCCAATTCCTTGACCACTGCCTTGGTCGTTTCCTCTACCTGCCATTGATAGGGGTCACCCTTTTTGATAATTTTTTCGGGCAAACCATGCGCTGAAAATAAAATACGATACGGTTTTTCAGCTTCTAACTTCGTTAGTACCGAGCGAATTTCTACCGCCTGTGATTGCACAAAATCTTTGTGGGTCGGATAACAACAAATCGAAGAGGTAGGCGCGTTCAACCCTTGACGTTCTGCTTCTTCATGCCAGTTTTTCAACGAAGAACCGCTGGTCGTGGTCGAAAATTGCGGGTAAAGCGGCAACAAAATAATGTGATCCGGCTCATACGCCTTAACCTGCGCTACCACTTCCGGGCTCATCGGATGCCAATAACGCATGGAGAAAAACACCTCCACCTCACCATGCGGCTCCAGCTGTGCTTTGAGTGCAGCACTTTGCGCAATCGTATTTTCAACAATGGGAGATTTCCCGCCCATATGGCTGTAAATTTCCCGCGCAATAGGACCACGCTTCTTGGAAATAAAACGCGCCAGCATTTTACGCACCAGCCACGGCGCACCAATAATGGCAGGATCATCGAACAGATTATACAAAAACGGCTCTACGGATTCCGGTGCATCCGGCCCGCCCAAATTGAATAATACAATCGCCGTTTTACGTTTCGGTGAGATGACGTTCATTATGTACCTTAATCGTCTGTACCAGTTGTTCTACATTGCTAATCGGAGTTTCGGGGAGCATACCGTGACCAAGGTTAAACACAAATGGCAGATCATTAAAGCTTTGTAATATTTCTTCTGCCTGTGCCACCGTACGCGCACCATCTGCCACCAACAAGCGATTATCTAAATTGCCCTGCACCACTGCATGCGGACTCAAATGCTCTGCTGCCCAGGCAATAGGCACATTCATGTCGATTGCAATACCATCGCTGCCAACCGCCTCGGCATAATGTTTATATAGCAATCCCGCACCCTTTGGAAACGCAATCACTGGCACATGCGGGTAACGTTCTTTCAACGTGCTGACGATAATTTCCGCCGGCGTAATCACCCAATGGTAAAACTCTTTTTCAGGCAGCAGGCCTGCCCAGCTATCGAACAGCTTGACTACTTGTGCACCCGCTTCGATCTGCGCTGAAAGATGATCGATCACCGCATCGGTAAGAATACTAATCAATTTTTCAAATTTAGCTGGCGCACTGTAGGCCATGTGACGGGTAGCGGGAAATTCTTTCACGCCCTTACCATCCACCATGTAACAGGCCAATGTCCACGGCGCACCTGAAAACCCTATCAAAGGAGTGTCTTCGTCTAATGCGTTGCGAATAGACCGCACTGCCTCATAGACAGGTGATAAAAACGCTGTCACCCCATTGCTTGATAGCTGATCTATCTCTTCCGTTTGCAACGGACTCATCATAGGACCTTCACCGGTTTGGAAACGCAGATCACGCCCCATCGCATGAGGAATTACCAGAATATCTGAAAACAAAATAGCCGCACTCATGCCAAAGCGACGCAAAGGCTGTAAGGTAACTTCCGTTGCCAGTTCGGGATTATAGCATAGATCCAGAAATGACCCTGCGTCTGAGCGAGTGGCTTTATATTCAGGCAAATAACGTCCTGCTTGCCTCATGAACCAAAAAGGTACTTTCGCTTTTTGATTGCCTAACAATGTGTCGATTAATAGCGTCACGGGATACCCTAATACTAATATAATATTATTTATTAAATAAGATGTAGATGTAGTAGTAGCGGGAAAACTGGGGATTCGCAATCATCCTCACTTTATTCTCTTGTTGTCCACATCAGCCATGTACGCATTTAGCCGTGCATTAAGATGTGTATGACACGCTATAGACTATTAGGAATTGAAAAGAAATTAGTTCACGCGGAAAAGACGGTATAAAATCCTTTGCCGAAGCCTGAGGATAAAAGCCTCAAAAACTATTCCCATGTGTATAATGACGTCAGTGTTGTGCAGCGGATAGAGGCATAACTCGCCGATTCGACTTATACCCAATTCTGTCTGCAAGTTTATCCTCGCCATTATACACAGCTTTGCTAAAGTGGCGCGCATGAGTAAAGAATTTCATTTGCATTTAGTGTCTGATTCCACTGGCGAGACTGTCAGTAGCGTATCGCGTGCGGCACTTGCCCAATTCGAAGAAGTAGAGCCAGTCGAGCATATATGGTCGCTGATACGCACCAAAGGCCAGCTGGAGAAAATGATCGAAGGGCTGGATTCGCATCCCGGCGTGGTCATGTATACGCTGGTTGATAAAGAATTACGTTATATGTTGCGTCGTGCATGTTTGAGTCGCAGCGTGCCGTGTATTCCTATATTGGGGCCAGTGATTCGTGAATTATCGAATTACCTGGGGGAAGAAATCACCGGGACTCCTGGTATCCAACACGGGCTGACGGAAGATTATTTCAGCAAAATGGAAGCGATCAATTTCGCTCTTTCGCACGATGATGGGCAGGCACATTGGGAGCTGGAAGAGGCCGATATTGTTATAGTAGGTGTCTCGCGTACTTCTAAATCACCAACCTGTATATACCTTGCTAACCGTGGATATAAGGCCGCCAATGTGCCGTTTGTTTATAATTGTCCGTTGCCAGAAAATCTGGAAAGCCTGAAAAACCCACTGGTGGTTGGGTTAAGCATTGGCGAAGAACGGCTGATTCAAATTCGCCGCAGTCGCTTGGAATCGCTCGATCAGAATGCCGATACCAATTATGTCGATAATGATGAGGTGAAAAAAGAAATGAACGCCGCGCGCAAATTATTCCGCAGCAATAATTGGCCGGTGATCGACGTGACCCGCCGCTCGATTGAGGAAACCGCCGCGCTCATCATCCAGTACCGCCAAAAGCAAATACTGCGCCGTAAGGAAAGCGCATGATAAGCGGGGCCGCATATATTGCTGGTGTGATCGGTGATCCGATTCAGCATTCATTATCGCCGCGCCTACATAATTACTGGCTACAAGATTACGATATGGATGGTGCGTATATACCGTTGCAGGTAGGTGTAGAAAATCTCGGTCGGGTGCTTCGCACCCTCCCTATGATGGGGTTTCGAGGCGTAAACATTACCGTACCCCATAAAGAAGCTGCATTGGCTGAAATGGATGAAGTAAGTGGTGAGGCAAACCGCATTGGGGCGGTCAACACGGTGACGGTGTTAAAAGACGGGCGCCTTCATGGTGACAATACCGATGCATTTGGCTTTATAGAAAATCTGAAAGAACACACATCCAAACTCTCACATTATCTAAAACATGCGGTAGTGCTGGGTGCAGGCGGTGCCGCGCGCGCTATTAGTGTGGCATTGCAAGACGCACAATGTAAGCAGATTACACTGGTGAACCGTACCGAAAGCAAGGCACAATCTATCGCCGACAGGTTAGGCAATATCACTGTAGCACCATGGGAAGAACGCGAACGCTTGCTCGTCGATGCCACACTGGTGGTTAACACCACCTCGCTCGGGTTGAAAGGCAAGGCGCCGCTTGAGTTAGACCTCACACATTTGTCGGCCAATGCGTTGGTGTCAGACATTGTTTATAATCCGCTGGAAACAGATTTGCTAAAGGCGGCCAAAGCAAAAGGCTGCCACACAGTGGACGGGCTAGGGATGTTGTTGCATCAGGCGCGCCCCGGCTTTCAGCGTTGGTTTGGCGCTATGCCGCGCGTCGATGATGGCCT
>PBPD01000021.1 GCA_002725445.1 Rickettsiales bacterium | reverse complement strand
TGCTTTTGCGATGCGCCCGACGTAAAGCCCGGCTCTTCTTGTTTCTCCGTTACGTGGTAATCGTAGAAAAAATCCCCATTATTAGTTTCGCGCACCATCAGTTTAACTCTGTATGGCGCTCCGCCAATCACTATTGAGTTAGTAAATTCATGGTACTGTTTAACATTAGGATTTTCTTTCAGGCTCGGCCTCGCCCCCACATACTCAGCCGTTTCCATCAAAGAGCGTAACTGTGTAGCGGTCGCCAACTGCGCCTTGCTGGTTTCAGGTCTTATCGAATGCGCAACACCCTTGCGGTTAAATTTAATGGGGCGTTCGAAGTTCGGGTTCTCGACCACCACACCTTTAAGGTCGCGTAAAGCCTGCGTCCTAACCTGCTTATAGTCCCCTACCTGCTTTAGGGCGCGATTACTTAACCGCAATTCTTGCGCCGCTCCTATTGCTGGCAACGCCTGCGCTGCATTTGCGCCAGCAGGTGAGCCCATATTATTCACCACGCTATCCACCACCCGTTGCGAGCTGTTGTAACCCCGCTGAAAAGCGCGATTCGCTCCCAAGGCTAAAGCCCCCTTACCCGCAGCAACAGCAGCTAGTCCAGGGTTAGTAAGCGCAAGAGCACCTAAGCCACCGCTACCACCCGCTAAGGCCAGCTTTTGATAGGTATCAGAGCCGCCCGCCTTAGGCAGAAACGCTTTTCCGATACGGGCTAAGTCAACCAAATCATCATCACCTACACCTGAACGGGAAGCGCGGATAAACTTATTGCTGGCAACCCGGTTCAATAGTTGCGTTGGGTTTATCTGGCCGTCTTGAGACTTTTCCAAAAGGGGCTCGATGGTCTTAAAATTTCTCCACTCACGCCGCGCGTCCTGCAGTATTTTCCGCTGATTCTTAGGCAGCGCTTCTGCAAGCACGTCATCCAAAGTATCTACTAGCTCTCCAACATACTCTTTGGCGCCGCCCTGTATGCGTGGAAGACGCTTAACAAGCTCTGACCTCAGGCTCGCCAGCTTCTTTCCGTTAATAAACGCGTCCGATAAGTCATCTTTCACCTTCTGCGTATTCTTCGAGACAACAGAGAACAAATCCCCCGTTAATGTTTCTTCCGCGTCATTCAATATTTTATTCAGGCGTTCGCCTACAGACGGCGGCACACGCACCTTGCGATCCTTTGCCAGCGCACCAAATTTACGCTCTGCGTCCTTAAGAAAGGATTGAACTGTAGCAGCAGACAGATCATCGGAGTCCTGCCCTATTGTACGTGCAACAGCCTTTGTAAAGGCCTTGCGCTGCATATCCTCAAAGCCATCAGCCCCACTTAGCGGCAACTCTTGGCTAACCTTCTGAACAGTCTTGCGGGCGCGTGATGGTGCAACTTGATCCACACGTAGGGGGATGCCGAATTCCTTTGCTCGTCTCGCCAGAGGCCGAATAGCGTCGTCCGCTTGTGGGATTATGGCGCTCTTTACGCCCCGTAGCGTAGAGCCAGCGACGCTAGCGCCCCCGCCAAACACACCGCCAAGAGCGGCACCTTCGGCAGCACTTTCAAGGCGACCCACTCCCTCGCCTGCGCCAGCACCATAGACGGCACCGGAAGCGGAACCGGCAGCAGCGCTTTTCGCGAGACGCGCCCCGACTCCGCCACTGCGAAGGCTATTAGCAACCGCCTGTCCTGCTTTTGTTCCTGCACCTGCTACTCCAGTTCCTATCGCCCCCGCCAGATTACCCGTAATAAATTCCGCTGGGGCGTCTTGCGCCGCCTTGTTGATGGCGGCACGGTTTTTCTCTAAAGCACTATCATAATAGTCGCCTAAGCTCCTGTCCAGCTCGCCGCCTAAAAGATTATCGAATCCGACCTTGTCCAATGCATATGCGCCTGCCGCCGTCACTCCCGCAAGCACCTCGTCACCGAAATTAGCAGATGCACCCTGTGACGCGCCCAGCAATGCAGCCCCCTCATCAGCATTATCCATGCCATACTTTATAACGTCTAACACACCGCTCGTAAGGTCTAACCCATTTTGAGGCTCTTCTTCTGGCTCAGAAAACTGTTTTCGAGCATAGGCAAGCGCTTGCTGCTGCGTAGCGCCCTCTGGAGCATTAATTTCATAACGCTTTCCATCTGGCGATGTTATCTCATACCTCGGCATTATTTAATCTCCCGTATAGACCAACCATCGTCGCTAAGCATTGGCTTATCCTCAACTTCTGGCAGCTCAAACCCCGGCTTAGCCGACTTAGCCACCGCCTCGGCTGCAATGCGTCGCGCTTTTCGCTTTTGCTCTATCACTTGCGGTGAATCACCGGGCTGAGGGAAATATGTTGTAATCTCACGAGCCATTTCTTCCTCTCCAATCACAGCGCCAGATTCGCGACGAAGATTCGCGCGCACCCAATTCTCAGCAGCCTGTTTGTAGGATTGATAGTCGCTCGAGGTTAAGTAGTTACCAAACGGAAGCGCATCTAGCGTGCGTTCACCTGCGTTTGCAGTAGAAATATTTTGTACAGACTCTAAAGGCGTAAGAATACGCTCAGCCTCTGCCATACGCGTTGCAAAGCCCTCTGCTTTTGCCTGCCCTTCTGTAGGCGGTTTGCGCTTTTCTTTCTCTATAGCGCGTTGCTCTGCGCGCTCCTCTTTAGCCAGCGCCTGTCTTTGCGATAAGATTTGATTTGCATAATCCCCGTAAGTGGGGTGCAGGGTAACGCGATGGCTCCTCTGCCTCGCCTTCAAGCGCATACACTTGGTCGAACGCCAGCCGTAAGCCACCACATGACACAAGACGCTTTGCGTGATGTGTACGACACGCTGGCCAAGGGCGCGGAAAAGCGACCGTTCTGGTTTTATGTTTCCGAAGTCACGCAAACACGATTCACGCGACAAAAGTCGGCAGCCTTTCGCCATGCGCTGCCTGTGCATGAAGGTGATGGCCATGCCGTCGATAAGGATAGCGGAAAGCCGCATCTTGCTAACATGCTGGCACGAACGTTCATTGCAAGAGGTCAGCAAATACAACTTGAGCGCGGGCAGTCCATGAGGGGCATGGATGAACACAATCCCGACGACTGAATATCGCCACGGCGATACGGGCTGGTGCGCCTCTCGGACATCCCCTGTTTGATGCCGCCAGCCCGACCACAGATAAACTATGCAGGTCGAAACTGGGGCAGCATCCCTGCCCCGTTTTTTTGGAGTCACGTAGCACATGACGGCGTATTACAACGAGAACGATCCTAAAGCAGCCGCATGGCTACGGGAATTAATTAAACAAGCCCATATCGCACCGGGCGATGTGGATGAACGGAGCATAGAAGATGTACTACCAGCCGAACTTTCTGGATACACTCAATGTCACTTCTTCGCAGGCGTCGGCGTGTGGAGCTACGCGCTTCGCAATGCGGGCTGGCCAGACGATCGCCCAGTGTGGACGGGTAGTTGCCCTTGCCAACCTTTCAGCGCGGCAGGCAAAGGCGATGGGTTTGCTGACGAGCGGCACTTGTGGCCTCACTGGTTTCATCTTATCCAGCACGGAAAACCGCACGGCGTACCAGTCTATGGTGAGCAGGTTGCGAGCAGCGACGGCCTCGCTTGGCTCGACGTTGTATGCGCTGACATGGAAAGAGAGGGTTACGCCGTCTGGCCTGTCGATCTCTGCTCTGCGGGCGTCGGATCGCCGAACATCAGGCAACGGCTTTACTGGGTGGCTAACTCCCAGTGCGAACGAGGACGCAGCGGGCAATCCTGGTGCGAAGATGCAGCCAATGCTAGGGAGCCAAAGCAAACTGGCGGGATGGCCGACGACAACGGCGTGCAACGTGAAAGGGGCATACAAAGACCCGCAAAAGATAATAGACAGGAAAGCAAAGGGCAGACAGTCAAATCTTCAGGATTTTGCAGCACTAGCAGGATGGGCGACGACGCGCGCCAACGATGCGGAAAAGAGGGGCCAGCTAGCACCGGACATACGCAACGGATTGCCGATGCAGGCACAATCAACGGCACTGAGGCGGTAGCAATGGCCAAGGCTGCAAGGCCTGTTCACATTTCGCCTTTTTTGTTTTGCACTCGAACGGGCGCGCCCTATTACGACAAAGCGACGGCCAAGGCAAACGGCTGGTCGTCTATGTGGCAGCGCTTTATGAAGCGGCTCATTGATGAGAATAAGATCAAAGAAAGATTTACCGAGCATGATTTGCGGAGCAAGGCGGGAAGCGATGAAGCCGATACAAAAGCAGCTCAAAGGCTACTGGCGCATGCGGATGAAGGAACGACAAGGCGGTTTTATAGGCTCAAACCCGAACGAATTAAACCAGCAAAATAGTGTACGATACGCGTAATTTGATTGCCGATAAAACAAGGGGTTATGAAGCGCATCCAATCTTTTCTATCGTACAATCGGCTTTATGTATTCACTTGTTTTATAAAGACAATCACCTTATCGAGCAGCTAACTACGAATCAGGCGGTCGGAGGTTCGAATCCTTCCTGGCGCGCCATAATCTTCCAAACAATCTCTATAACGAAAATCGGCCGATCAGCTGATCATGGCACCGGGGTTACGCTCATCGCCTGCTTTGAATGCCACATGGGTAATGCCGCGCACATTCTCGAGCGTGTGGCCGGTGGTGGCATGCAGCGCGCGCGACTGATCCAGCAGAAGCATTTCGCCCGCCTGCAATTGCACGCCGTTTTCGGGCTGTTTTGCCACGCGCTCGAGCGCCGAAATAAAGTCTGCCAGGGCCTGGCTTGCCGCATCATCCACCCCTCGCAGGTTGCGGATGGCTTCCATATTGATTTCGTCAAGGTTCAGGCAATAGTGCCCATCATCGCGCTGCTGAATGAGCGCAAACGGCCGATTGATAAGCCGGAAGTTGGGTTCTTGCAGCTGTGCTATCTGATCGTCGTTCAACTGGGCTAATGCCCCATCCAAATCGGCGACGAGTGTGCGTTCATCGCTCCCTTCTTTGCAGGCCACGGTAATAAAACGCTGCCGTCCGCCATCGCGGCGTGCGCTGGCCTCATGGTGATCCACATGCATATCGCGCCCACCATGGGGCTTGTCACTACGAATCTCCTGCACCACTACGGGCTTCACCTCGTAATCAACCGCATGCTCGTCGACAATACCGCGCAAGCCCATCGCCAATATATGGCGCAGCTGCGATGGCAGGTTGGTGACCGCATTGGGACGCAATTGGCGGCGGTGAGAGCTTAGCTCTTTATCCGCCATTGGGATATTACGCAAATGCAGCGCAGGAGCAGACTGCTCGCTCGCCACTTTTGCCACCGCATCATAAAGACTCGGGCAATGGGTTTTGATAGCCTCAGCCGCGGCGTGCGACATCGCGTCCTGATCGGGGATGAGCGAGCCATGTTTTGTCTTCACCTCGGCCAATGCGTCATACAATGCATCACGCTCGGCATCGCTCAGCTCTATCGGTGTAATACTCGCCATGCTTTTATCCTTAGCAGATAAGTCATAATAAATTGTTAAAAAACACAGATCACACCCTATAACAAGTCTGTTTCCGCAATGCGGATAGGCGAACAGCCGCAATAAGCGTATAGTGGTATGATGCAACATTCCAATACACCTGATCTGGCAGCCAATGCCGCCGCAAGCGATGCCCCACAACGCATGCCATTTGCCGAGTTTGTGCTGCTAATGGCGTTGTTGATGGCAATTACCGCCCTGTCGATCGACACGGTTCTGCCTGCCCTGTCCGTCATGGGGGAGGCCTTGCAGGTAAGCGATATTAACGACACGCAATTTGTCATCGGCAGCCTGTTTGCCGGCTTTGCGATTGGCCAGCTCATCTACGGCCCGCTATCGGATAGTTTTGGCCGTAAACGCAGCATCTATCTCGGGCTGCTTATCTTTATGGCAGGCAGCGCGATCAGCTATCAGACCGACAGCTTCACCTATATGCTGCTTGGCCGCGCCTTGCAGGGCGTGGGCGTGGCCGCCACACGTGTGGTAACAGTGGCCATTGCGCGCGATCTTTATGCCGGGCGCGACATGGCACGGGTGATGTCGATCATAATGGCGATATTCATTTTTGTGCCCGCCCTCGCCCCCACCATTGGCCAAGGGGTAATGTGGGTGGCAGACTGGCGCGGCATCTTCATTTTGTTCATTGCAATTTCGCTATTTGCCATGCTGTGGATGCATCTGCGTTTTGCCGAAAGTCTGCCAATGGCCAAGCGGCAAGCGTTTACCCGCGCGGTGGTATGGCATGGGGTGTGCGCCGTCCTCTCCAACCGCGACACAGTGGTTTACACCCTTTGCTCTGGCCTGATATTCGGCATTCTGGTTGTTCATCTGAGCACTGCGCGCCAGGTGTTTCAGGACCATTTCCGCACCGGTGATCTGTTCGCGTTTTACTTTGCCCTCACCGCTTTATCGATCGGGCTGGCGTCGCTCATCAACTCCGCCATTGTCAAACGGTTTGGCATGCGTCGCATCTCTTTTAATGCGTCCGTAGCGCTGCTAGTGCTAACAGCTCTGTTTTTAGGCTGGGTCGCCCTGCATGATGGCGATACACCCTTCTGGAGTTATATGGTTTATATGCCGCTGGCATTCTTTTTCATTGGCCTGCTGTTTGGCAACCTTAACGCGCTGGCCATGGAGCCCATGGGTGAGCATGCGGGCATTGCCTCTGCTTTTTTGGGTGCGGTTTCCTCTATTGTTTCGGTCACGCTCGGCACACTCATCTCGCAGCAATATCACGACAGCCTGTTGCCACTTATCGCTGGCTTCTTTGTGCTCGCCTCCCTAAGCTTAGGCCTGATGCGGTTTGCCACCACACGGCCATAGCCGCACGGATGAACCGAACACAAAGCCGAGACTAAATATGATTCTGGAGGCTGTTTTATTGTCGCTTCTGGCAGGTGGCAGTATTTTTGTGGGTGCGCTCCTCGCTTCGTGCGAAAACCTGCGCCCGCGCTGGCTGGAGCAGGAATTGCGCCATACCATTATTGCCTTTGGCGGCGGCGCATTGCTGGCCGCGGTTGCACTGGTTTTGGTGCCGGATGGTATGAATAAACAACCCGCATGGCTGGCACTCACCAGCTTTTTTGCTGGCGGCGTACTGTTTATGCTGGTCGATTATGTGCTGGCACGCAAGCAATGGCGCATCTCGCAATTGATGGCGATGCTGCTGGATTTTATGCCCGAAGCAATGGTGATCGGCGCTATCATTGGCGAACAATATGAGATGGCGGTGTTTATGGCGGTGATTATCGCGGCGCAGAATTTGCCCGAAAGCTTCAATGCTTACCGCGAGATTCACGCACGCAACCACCTGTCCACACGCAAACTGTTGCTGGCATTTGCCGCCATTAGCCTGACCGGCCCGCTCTATGTGCTGGTGGGCACGTTCGCATTGGCCAGCCACCCCATGCTATTGGGCACGTTGATGACCTTTTGTGCAGGCGGCATTCTGTATCTGATTTTTGAAGATGTCGCACCAAACGTGCCGCTACAGCAAAGCTGGGCACCACCTTTGGGCGCAGTCATTGGCTTTATGGTCGGCATGGCTGGCCACGCTATTATTGGGTAATGCGCCGCCAGCCACACCTTGGCCAGAAGTCTACCATGCAACCGGTTTAGGGTTGATGTCGTCTGACTGCATTTGATGCCAGTACGGATAGGCAGGGTGTTTGTGGCTCGCCTTGTCCAGCTTGGCGACCTGCTCAGCGGTCAAACTCCAACCGACCGCGCCCAGATTTTGCTTCAGCTGCTCTTCGTTGCGGGCACCCACCACCACATTGGCAATGGTTGGGCGTTGCAGCAACCAGTTGAGCGCCACTTGCGGAATGGTTTTATCAACCTCTTCGGCCACTTCCGCCAGCGCGTCCACCACGTCGTAGAGATACTCCCCCTCCACCTGTGGGCCGCCTGTGTCATCGCCTTGTTTGATGCGGCCGTCCTGCATTGGCTGATCGCGGCGTATCTTGCCGGTCAGGCGTCCCCAGCCAAGCGGGCTCCACACCATAGTGCCTAACCCCTGATCGGCCGCCACGGGCATCAGCTCCCATTCATAATCGCGCCCCACCAGCGAGTAATAGGCCTGATGCGCCACGTAACGTGCCAGCCCGTATTTCTCGCAAGCCGCGAGCGATTTCATCACATGCCAGCCAGAGAAATTCGAGCAACCGATATAGCGAATCTTACCCGCGGTGATCAGATCGTCGAGCGCGCGCAGGGTTTCTTCCACCGGGGTCTTGCCATCAAAACCATGCATGAAATAGACATCAATGTAGTCAGTGCCCAAACGCTTGAGGCTAGCCTCGCACGCACGGATGAGGTAATGCCGTGACGAACCGCGATTGTTTGGCCCATCACCTGTGCCAAAGGTGGCTTTGGTCGAAATCAATGCCTGATCGCGACGGCCTTTGAGTGCTGCGCCCAGAATCTCCTCAGACGCACCGCCCGAATAAATATCCGCCGTGTCGAAAAAATTCAGCCCGTGCTCCAGACAAATATCGATCAGGCGCGAGGCTTCATCCACATCGGTCTGCCCCCATTTCTCGAAGAATTCGTTGGTGCCGCCGAACGTACCCGTGCCAAAACTGAGTGCCGGCACATGCAGACCCGACTTGCCTAATTGACGCATTTCCATAACAACCTCCTGTATTTTTCTACCGCCCAAGCTATAAAAGCTGGCGATGCGCAACGCCATAGCAGATTTTGCACAAGACTGTTTCTGCAACACTCTTTATCGCGCCTTGATGCTTTTAGCACCACTTGCCGAATAGGTATTTCACGTAAGCTGGGGCAAGATGGCATTATGCTTAAATGGCGAAACATTATGGTAATACTTGCAATCGGCGCGCTAATGGGTGCGTTTTTTGCGTTTGGCGGCCCTCAATGGCTGAGTGTACAAAATTTCAAAGAAAACCACGTGATGCTGGCCAGCCAGTATGAAGATGCACCGTTGGTTACGCTACTCATATTCGGCCTCGTCTACACGCTCACCCTCGCACTTAATATACCTGTCTCAGCCATTTTTGCCCTCGCAGCAGGCGCCTTGTTTGGCTTTGCACCTGGCATTGCCGTTATCATGCTGTTCAATGTGCTGGGCGCTACGCTTGCCTTCTGGTTGTCGCGCTATGTGCTGGCTCCCTTATTTGCCGGGCATCTGGACGAGCGTATTAAAAAGGTAAATCGCGGTGTTGAAAAGGACGGTGCTTATTATCTGTTTGCGCTGCGCGTCACACCGATTGTGCCTTACTGGCTGATCAATTTGGCCGCCGGCCTCTCCAGTATGAAAACACGCGTATTCTCGTTTATCACCCTGATTGGTAGCTTACCCATTCTGGCGGTCTATGTATTTGCAGGCACACGCCTTGCCACCATCAAAACCATGTCGGACATTTTGTCATGGGATGTGATATTTGCCCTGTGTTTGCTGGGTGGCCTGCCATTATTGCTGCGCTACGCTATGCGCCATCTGGGCAAAGAGGACGAAGCAAAAGACGTCGCGAAAGCCGACGCATCCTAACATCAAAGCGCGCGCAACCACTCTGCCAATGTGGTGATGCCTTTGCGCATTGTCGCAAAATGCGTCTCCAGCCAAGCATCGTTTGGGGCTTCGGCGCGAGCAGCCTCAAGCACAGCGGCACCATCAAAATCCACAAACGCCAGACGCGCACATATATGCGACGCAGGCATGCCAAAGGCTTCGCCCGGCAAAATCGCTACGCCTGTTTCATCCAGCAATGCAGCACATACATCCGCGCTGCTGTGCAAGCCTTTGGCGGCAAACGCCTCGGTGAACGGCGTGAAATCGACAAACAGATAAAACCCGCCCTGCGGCTCAGCCACAAGCGCCCCTGCCTCGCGCAAATGCGCAGCTGACCAGCGACCTATCCACCCAAGTGCCGCACGTTGCGCCTGCAAAAACCCATCCAGCGCCTCGCCGGGCGCATAGGCATCGAGCGCGGCCCATTGCACGGGCACCGGCGCACAGGAATAGGTTTCCGACGCAATACCCAACATGGCATCTTTGAAGCCCGCACGGTGGCGGAAACTGTCATGCATTAGCCCCACACCCAAACGCCAGCCACCTGCCCCACACCATTTAGACAACCCGCCCGTCACAAACGTACCTTGCGGGTAATACTGCGCGAGCGACACATGCGCTCCTTCATGATGTAGCAAGCCGTAAATCTCGTCAGAGATCACCATAATCTGATGCCGTTCCAGCACCTCGGCCAGCGCCTTGAGCTGTTCGTCCGTATAGCTGGTGCCGCTGGGGTTGCCCGGATAGTTGAGCACCATAAGTACCGGCACATGCGGCGGATGGTTATGCATGGCTTCTTCGAGAATTTCGGGCGTCACCCGCCAATCATCCTCCAGTGTCACCGGCAAACGCACCACCTCGTGCCCTATCAGCATCGCTTGCGGCGCATACGACACCCATGCCGGTGCCGGCACAAGCACGCGCGCATGGGCATAGGCTGCCATCGCAGCATATAGCAGCAATTTAGAGCCCGGCGCAATCAGCACATTATCGGCGCTGTAATCCACCTGGTCGTAATGGGTATGAAACGAAGCAACCTGCTCGCGCAATGGCGCAAGCCCCTGCACAGGCGAATATTCTTTGCGTCCGGCATGTACTTTCAGGCTTTCCACCGCAGGCGCAAAAGGCGGAAATGGCGACTGGCCGAATCCAAACGCAAAGACCTGTTTGCCCGCTTGCTCTAACGCACGTGATTGCTCATTGAGTAGTAACGTAGCCGATTTTTCAATCGTGCGGAATTCAGGCTGCATTACCCCTCGCGAACCGTCTTCATAAAGTTATCAGCTTGCTCACGCAATGCATCGACCTGTTGTGCCAGATCGTTGGCCATCGATTCCACTTCCGTAAACATCGACTCGCTCTCTTCCACACTGCTATGCACGGCTGCAATGGTGCGCGAAATGTCGCTGGTACCTTCCGATGTTTTTTGCACCATGAACGAGATTTCATTGGTGGCTGCCGACTGCTCTTCCACTGCCGCTGCAACACCCGAGGTTGAGCCATTAATTTCGTTGATGACTTCGCGAATCGAATTGATGCTTTGCTCTGCCTCGTTCGACACGCCAATCATTGACTGAATCTGACTGGTAATCTGCTCGGTCGCGTTAGCGGTTTGGGTAGCGAGGTTCTTCACCTCGTTGGCCACCACGGCAAACCCACGCCCGGCCTCACCTGCACGCGCTGACTCGATGGTCGCATTCAGCGCCAGCAAGTTAATCTGCCCGGCGATCGTGTTAATCAGCTCGATAATCTCTACGATCTGGTTGGAGTTTTTCGACAAATGCGCTACCACTTCTGAGGTGCGCTCGGACTGTTGCACCGCCTGCCCTGCAATGCTGGTAGTACGCTGCACCTGCTCGCTGATCTCGCGGATAGACGCGGTCAGCTCTTCGGTTGCCGAGGCAACGCCGGAGGTGTTGGCCGCTGCATCCGTACTGGCGTTAGACACATTTTCCGACTCGCGCTTGATCTCGCGCGCCAACATCAGCATGGCGCCAGCCAGCTTCGCCAATTTGGCTGTGGTTTGCGCTACACGATCCACGGTTTGCTGCACATTCGCTTCAAACGAATCCGCCATGCTATTCATCAACTCACGACGGCCTTCTTCTGCGGCAGCACGCATTTCTTCGTTGGCTTTGGTTTTATTGCGCAATTCTACCAATGCTTCCTCGGCGCGTTGTTGCGCTTCTACGGCTGATGCAAATGCGCTGCGCATCAGATAGGTGAGCACAATCAGCACACCTGCTTCCAGCACCACCACAAACGCGTGCAGGAACACGCGCCCAAAGCTACCTGCTGTGGGGAAGACATATTCAGGCACCAGCACATAGACCAGCAAGTGATGCACCGCGACCGCCAATGTAGCGAACAGGATTGCCGTCCAGCTAATCAGAATGGCCAGCATGCCAAGTGCAGCGAAGAAATACATGTGAATATCGATCTGCCATGGGTGGCCTTTGAACGCCGCCACCAGCAGCATCACCTGCCCCATCAGCAACACGGCCAGCATGTTGTTGACCAGTTCCTTATTGCGCGAAATCGCAGGCATAGCCCACGCCAATGCAGCCACTAACGCACTCGCACCAAGCACCACAGTATTCTGCGATTCAAGTAATACGCTCACCCCCCATACAACAGGAAAATGAAGCAAAATATAATAGCGCAAGAATTGTGCGCCGCTCGCTTGAATGCTCGGCACGTCCAAATTGCCGGACTTTAAGGCTGCAAACATAATGGTACTCCCTGTACATCGAATAGCCACGCACCGGATGCGCGCAATTGCTGTTTTTGTGCGTCGTTATGTATCTTAACCGTCACGCTATTGCGCTCGGCGGAGCTGTCTGCAATCGCATCCACGTAAGCCGATGCAACCACAAACGCAGGAATGTTTTCATCAGGATATTTCGCAAACACCCAGCCTTCTTTTGGCGAACCATAAGTAGCATAAAGCACAGGTAACATAAGCAAAGCAATCAGTGCGAGTGGCAGATATATCTCCGGGCGTTTCATTCCCTCTCCTATTATGGAGAGCGATTATAGCAAACGTTGCACTAATTTCACACGAAAATAGCGTTGGTTCATTCCGTTACGCATAAGCCCAAACACAGCAAGGCTCTCTGGCCTGTCACACCATCGCTTTTTTATGCGCAGAGTGTCATCTTTCACGCGTAAAACTTAATTAAAGGAGAGGTTTATGCCCTATGATTCGAAAAGTGACTTACCACAACAAGTATCAGGCCACCTGCCGCCCCATGCACAGGAAATATATAAGGAAGCGTTTAATAGCGCGTGGGAAGAATATGATGATGCCGAAGACCGCCGGGGCGATGCTGACCGCGAAGAAGTGGCACACCGCGTGGCATGGTCGGCGGTGAAAGAGAAATACGAAAAAGGCGATGACGGAGACTGGCATAAAAAAGAAGCCGCGTAACCGTCGCGTCACTTAACGCCACTCGCTTTTATTCACTGCAATACACAACACCCCGCATGGCGATCATACGGGGTGCTGTTGCAACCCCCGAGATTGTAGCGTGCACATCCATGTGTGCACGCCACGCTCGGGAGTGTTCTTTGTCTGGCTCAGGCGGCTTTTTTGCTGCTGCTACTGCCAGATGATGTTTTTTTGGACGATGCCGATTTACGTATCTTCACGGTTTTACCATCGGCTACATCGACCAGTTTTGGCACACGAATTTCCAGTTTACCGTCATCATATGACGCTTCAATCTCGTCTTCCGATGTGCCAACAGGTAACGCGAGTGTGTGCTCAAACGCACCGCTTTTCGCAAACTGGCCTTGCAGTGCCTTTTGTGTGTCTTCTGCATTTTGCTCGTATTCGCCGCGCAAAATCAACGTGC
>PBPD01000020.1 GCA_002725445.1 Rickettsiales bacterium | reverse complement strand
CATAGAGCGTATCGCCAACGCGCAACACGTCGTTGGGTTCGTTAAAGGTGGCATATCGTCGATTGCCATCTTTGTTGCCGCGCTCACTCGTGCCCGCATAATCGTAGAGATGTTCGGTTCCGGTATTGTAGCGACGGATAGCGTGATTATAGGCATCGGCGATGTAAATATTATCGCCGTCAGCATAGACACCCAGCGGGTGCTGCATTAATGCCTCGCCTTTTTTGCCAGACTCATAGCCAAAGGTGAAAAGGCCAGAGCCTATGAGTGTTTCCAGCTCGTCGCCCTGCATCACGCGTAGCGAGCTGGTTTCCGAATCCACCAGATAGAGCTTATCGCCCGTAACAGATAGACCGCTTGGCTGCGAGAGTGAGTTGAAAGGCCAGCTGCCATCGTCGATTGATTCGCGCCCATTGCCCGCAAAGACTGATACGGTTTTATCGGTAATGTTGTAGATCCAGAGCTGGTGCGTGCCTGCCATGGCGATGGCGATATGATCAGCATCAGGATAGAATGCCAGATCCCACGGCGAGGCCATATCGACAGAACGCGCTTTGGCATTTTTAACTGTGCGGTCATAGCCTTTGGTGCCCGTGCCTGCCAGTGTGCTCACCATGTTGGTGCGCAAATCAGCGGCGCGCAGTAAATGATTGTCGGTGTCGGCGATATATAACATGCCATCCCGGTAGAGCAGACCTTGTGGTGTGTGGAAGGTGGCGGTGGCAAATGCGCCATCCATCGTGCCTTCTTTACCGCTTCCAATAACGGTGCGGATGCCGCCATTCAAACCGCTTATGACCACGCGGTTGTGGCTGCTATCGGCGATAGCCAGCGACGGTTCGCCGCGATAATCGGGGATATACTCCAACTTGCCGGGGAAGCGCAGGATGGTGGCAGGTTCGCTGCTTTTCTCCAACGCTATGGGCAAAGGCGACGTATTTAGCGTATCTGATTCGCGGATGAGCGCCTGAATCGCTTTATCGATGGCGTTGCGATTGCCCTCGCCCGCCCATTGCTGTACCACCTCGCCATCTGGCCCAATGAGGATGAAGCTTGGCCATGCCCGCACGCCAAAGCTGCGCCAGATGCGGAAATCAAAGTCGTTCACCACCGGATGGTCGATGCCGTAGCGCAGCATGGCCTGACGGATATTCTCATCGTCTTTTTCATTATCAAACTTGGCGGAGTGCACGCCTATCACCAGCAACTTATTGCCGTATTTTTCTTCCAGATAATGCAGATCGGGAATCACGTGAATGCAGTTGATGCAGCAATAGGTCCAGAAATCGAGCAGGACAATGCGCCCTTGTAAATCTTCTGTAGTAAGTGCACGTGAGGTGTTGAGCCACCCGCTTTGCTGGGTCAATGCTTTATACGCCACAGGCGTGGATTGTGCCGCCGCATGATTCGTTGGTAATATGGTTAGTCCAAGCAGGACGGCTAAGCTAAAAAGCAATGAAAAGGCGCGCATATACATCTTCTTCCAGTTGCAATCAGTGTGCATAACTGCTTTTACAATAGCAAGTTACCAAATGGTTATGGCAAAAATCAAATATGTGTCCCCGTAGCTCAGCCGGATAGAGCAACAGATTCCTAATCTGTAGGTCGGAGGTTCGAATCCTCTCGGGGACGCCACCCGCACTCACATTGACGCAGCGCTATTCACACAAATAATTTGTGTTAATTGTCGTTTTCCCCATATTTTATTTGCAGAATGTCATAAATTTGTCATACAAGCGTGTTAGGGTGAAAATGAGAACGAATATCAATTAGCCACGTTAAGGGCATGACGCAATATATTTGGCAGGCAGGGAATACGGTGCGGCAATTGGCTGTGATCGGAGATCCCAAGGCAGCGACGGCGTTTCTGACATTGGACAGCGCCGCGTCGCCACAGCTCTATGCAGATGTGCCTAAACACTTGATGCAGGCGGGGATGGAATGTGTGCCCGATGTGTATCAGGGCCAGCCTGCTTTGCGTATCAAAGGCTTTGCCAGCGAGACTGAATTGTTGGAATTGCTGCGTAGCAGCGGTGTGGTGAAAGAAGCGCCTACACAGGAATTGCGCGAGGATGCGCCACCAAAAACCTTTATGGATTGGGTGCGCGAGCATTCGATTGTGGCCGCAGGCCTGACCTATTTGGTGGCCGATGCGTTGACCTTTGCTTCTGGCCGCGTGCGCGGGGATCGCAGCAATGAATTTACCGGTATGGCCTTTGCGTCTACCAGCGTAATGCTGACACTGTTCGGCACTCCTAACCCGCATCGCCAAATGCAGAATATTTATGCCAAGGTCAAAGATTACGTGGATGCTGAGGGGATCGAGATTCACGAAGATGACAAAACATTGCTCGCTGATTTGCAAGGTAACCCTGAGGCAGTAGGCCGCCGATTGGCGAATTTTGTGTCGGATAATCTGGTGATGATCAACAATGTGGGGCAAGGCATTGGTGGTGCTGCGCTGTTTAAGGCGGGTAACAATCAGGCAAGCCCGCTGAAAACCATGGCTGGTGCATCGGTGATGGTAGGGCAATGGGGCGCGCTTGGCATTAAGGAAGACCCAACCGCCGCTATGAGCGAAGAGGATAAAGCAGCCTATAACGAGGCGGAATCTAAAGGCGACGCGCCGGATGAGAACGTGCCGTATCAGCCCGCCAATAAACATCCGATGAATTATGTGGAAGCGTATTTAAAACGTAAGCCATTGCGACTGACAGGTATAGGCGCGAGCTTGAATAACGTATTGATGCTGGGTAGTGGCGGGCACGAGTTGATGAAACTGCATGCAGGCACGGCTTCGGCGCTGCAAAGCCCTGCAGGCGCGTATATGGATATTGGCGCGCAGGCCTTCAATCTGGTGGCGAACACGCTGTATGGCATGTCGAAGAAAGACCGCCGCGGTAGTCTGAAAGAAGATGGCCAACTGGACGAAGTATATACAGTGGCGGCGAGCATGTTTGTGGATTTACCGCCGCAAGAACGTTCGGATAAATTGCATCAATTTGCGGGCTATATGGCGAATATTCCGGATTTAAAATCGAGTGCTCAGGAGATTTATGACGCCGTAAGCGCGAAGATTGAGCATATTGAGCATAATCCATGGCATATTGGCATACACCATGCCGAGCAATTGCCTGAAACGGTAACACATACAATTAGTTATCAGCATCGCGTGCAGCCTGAACCCTCGGTTGGCGCGCAACTCTGATTGGCCTAAACGTAGCCACTACCCTATCCTTTGACCCTTCTTCTCCCCAAGCTGACACAAAACCGTAACAGTTCTGTGCTATTATAAAATCGCAGCATTAGTATATGCTGCAATGAAAAGAATAATATGGCTACATATCAATGGCATAGCAACTCTGCTGTAACCGGGCTTACCGTAGAGAGAATACATAAGTACCCGACTGCTTTCATTACCGCGAGTGATGTTGCTGATAGCCATGTGTTTGAAACCCTTCCCCAAAAATTACAGGAAAAAGGCTGGCATGTATTTGCTGACATGCAGGGCAGTCAGCCTGTGTTGCGCGTGGTGGGGTTTGAGTATGACGAAGAGGTACAAAAGGCGTTGGAAGAGGCAGGCGCGGTACAAGGCCCTGCCACACAAACAGAAGTAGATATTAAAGAACCGTTGGGGCTGAATGCAGCGAAGAAATGGTTCAAGCGTAACACGGTGGTGGCATCAGGTTTGGCGTATCTGGTGGGTGATGGGCTGATTGTTGGGTCAGGTCTGGTACGCAAAGACGTTAACAATGCATTGGCCGGTGCGGCATGGGGCGGCACCAGCGTGTTGCTGGCATTGTTTGGCACCAAAGACCCGCAAAACCAGTTAGAGAATTTGTATGCGGATTTGGATGATTATCTGACCGAAGAGCAGACCGATCTGGTGGGTGCGATGCAGAAACAGGTGAGTGAGCTGAAGGGTAATCCTGAGGCCATTGATCGCCGTATTGGTAATTTCATTTCCGAGCATTTGATTGCGATTAACAACATTGTATTTGGCTTAGGCGGCCTGAACATGGCGAAAGCGGGCATGGGTCAGCAAAACATGTTTAAAGCAGGCGCAGGCGCGGCCGTAACAGGCGGTATGTGGGGATCATTGCTGATTCCGGAAGAGCCAACCGCTGCCATGAGCCCTGCCGACAAACATGCGCACGAGAAAGCGGTCGAAGAAGGCGAGCGGCCGGAAGAGGATGTTGATTTTAATCCGGTAGATAAACACCCCGGCAACTATGTAGAAGCCTTTTTTCAACGTAAGCCATTGCGTTTGGCGGGTTACGGTGCGGGTATCAATAACATTTTGATGGGTATTAGTGGCTGGCTGATTGAAATGCCTGAGATGGTGAAACAGCTGGCGCAGGAAAATCTCGGCTCAGAAGAGCGTGCGGCCTTACAGGCGAAACATCGTGGCGCTTTGCTGGATGGTATGTCGCCATTTGCGTATCTGGTGGCAAATTACATTTACAGTCAGGCACCCAAAGACCGCCGTGGTTTCTTGAAAGAAGATGGCTATTTGGATGAGCTGTATACGGTGGCTGCCAATATTTTGGTGGAAGGACCCGCTGAGCAGCGCGCAGATCGTGTCGAAAAGTTTGCTGAGTTTCTGTCGACCCATGAAGAGCTGAAATCTACCAAGCAGGAAATTCAGGAAGAGATCACACAAAAAATGTGTGCGATCGAAAAAAACCCGTGGCGCAAAGGCTTGCAGGAAAAAGCACAGGATAACGCTAAACCCAGCGCTGAGGTTAATGATGCCGTTATGGCGGGCAGGGTAAAATCTTCTGCTGCACTGCAACAGGGCGTTCCAAGCGTTTATTGATTACGCACACTTCACTTGCATCTTTAGGTAAAAACTACTAGCACCGCTAGCTAGAGGAGATTTTTGCCATATGACAGATTACGAGAATTTATTGCATAAAATCAGCGTACATGCGCTGGATAGTGAACCGCGTGCTGTTTCGCATGCGTTGAACCATGTAGATTTTTTCGATGATCATGAGCAGGATATTCATGACCGCGCCGCGAAGCTGGTGACCAAGCTGCGCGCTGAAGGCTCGGGCAGCGGCGTGGAAGCCTTTCTGCATGAATACGGGCTGGACACGCGAGAAGGCATTGCTGTGATGTGTCTGTCGGAGGCGTTGCTGCGCATTCCCGATGCTGAAACCGCCGACCAGCTGATCGAAGATACCTTTACCGAAAGCAAATGGGACTCGCATTTGGGCAATGAGTCGCTGTTTGTGAATGCATCGACCTGGGGTCTGTTGCTGACAGGTAAAGTGATTAATGTTGATATGCATTATTCCCGCAAGCCAAGTGCGGTATTGCGTAATCTGGTGAAATCGGCAGGCGAGCCGGTAGTACGCAATGCGTTGCGTACAGCGATGAAGCTGATTGGGGATCAGTTTGTGCTGGGTGAAACCATTGAGGAAGCCCTGCGCCGTGCACGCCCGACCGAGAAACGTGGCTACACGACGTCTTACGATATCCTTGGCGAGGGTGCGCGCACCAAATATCAGGCGCAGGAATATTATGACGCCTATATACACGCGATCGAAAAGATCAGCGGAACCGGCGCAGATACATCGATGAAAAACGCGCCTAGCATTTCGGTTAAACTGTCTGCTTTGCACCCGCGTTATGAGCTGGTGAATGAAGAGCGCGTGATGGAAGAATTGGTGCCGATTGTGAAAGACATCATCCTGCGTGCGAAAGAAAAGAACGTGACGGTGACGATCGATGCAGAGGAAGCAAACCGTTTGGACATCGAGCTTAAAGTGTTTGCCAAGATCATCACTGAGCCTGAATTTAAGAATTATAATGGTATTGGTTTTGTACTGCAGGCCTACCAGAAACGCGCATTATATGTGATTGATTTCTTGCGCCAGCTAGCACGCGATACTGGCAACAAGATTCCGGTGCGGCTGGTAAAAGGTG
>PBPD01000019.1 GCA_002725445.1 Rickettsiales bacterium | reverse complement strand
ATGGCACATCTTCATAATGGTCAAACACCATGCTGAATTGCGCACGGCCCGAAGACATCGAACGCAGATCATTAATGTAACCAAACATGTTAGCCAGCGGCACCATCGCGTTCACCACGCGAGCGTTACCACGCTGATCCATACCCTGCACCGTACCGCGACGGCTAGAGAGGTCACCAATGATGTCACCCATATATTCTTCCGGGGTCACCACTTCTACCTTCATCACAGGCTCAAGCAGTTTTGGCGCAGCGTTCTGCATCGCTTCACGGAATGCAGCACGCGATGCGATTTCAAACGCCATCACGCTCGAATCCACGTCGTGGTATGCACCATCAACCAGTCTTGCTTTCACATCGATCACAGGGAAGCCAGCCAACACGCCGTTGCCCATTTGGCTCTCAATACCTTTTTGTACACCCGGAATATATTCCTTCGGCACGTTACCGCCCACAATCTTACTTTCGAAGCTGAAGCCTTCACCCGGTTTCACCGGCTCGAATTCGATCACAACGCGTGCGAACTGACCCGAACCACCCGATTGCTTCTTGTGGGTATAATCTACCGTGTACGCTTGGCCAAAGCTCTCACGGTATGCCACTTGCGGCGCACCGATATTCGCTTCCACCTTAAATTCACGCTTCAAGCGATCAACAATAATTTCCAGATGCAGCTCGCCCATACCCTTCAGGATGGTCTGGCCGGTCTCTTCGTCCGAAGTCAGGCGCAGCGAAGGATCTTCCGCCGCCAAACGACCCAGCGCAACCGACATCTTTTCCTGATCACCTTTGGTCTTCGGCTCAACCGCAATCTCGATTACTGGCTCAGGGAATTCCATACGCTCCAGAATTACCTGGCTATTATCGTGGCACAGCGTGTCACCCGTGGTGGTGTCTTTCAGACCCGCGATAGCAACAATGTCACCCGCTCGCGCTTCTTTTACATCTTCACGGCTGTTCGCATGCATCAACAACATACGACCCACACGCTCTTTTTTACCTTTTACGGTATTCATTACATACGTACCCGACTCCAGCACACCCGAATATACACGGGTAAAGGTCAGCGAACCTACAAATGGGTCGGTCATGATCTTGAACGCCAGCGCCGAGAACGGCTCTTCGTCCGAAGACTTACGCAGAATTTCTTTTTCTTCGTCTTTTGCATCCACACCGCGGATCGAAGGAACATCGTCCGGCGCAGGCATGAAGTCAACAATCGCATCCAGCAGCGGCTGCACACCTTTGTTTTTAAACGCCGTACCACACAGTACCGGCACAAAACTCAGATTGATCGTACCCTTACGGATACATTTACGCAGATCCGCTTCGCTTGGCTCTTCGCCACCCAGATACGCTTCCAACAGATCGTCATCCTGCTCTACTGCAGTTTCGATCAGCTTCTCACGGTATTCCGCCGCTTTATCTTGCAGATCAGCAGGAATATTTACTACTTCCCACTCAGCGCCCAGCTTCTCTTCTTTCCACACCAGCGCCTTCATGGTCACCAGATCAACCAGACCTTTGAAGTCTTCTTCCGCACCGATTGGCAATTGCAGCACCAATGGCTCTGCGCCCAAACGATCGATGATCATTTCCACGCAACGGTAGAAGTCAGCACCCATACGGTCCATCTTGTTGACGAAGCACATACGCGGAACACTGTATTTATCCGCCTGACGCCATACTGTCTCGGACTGAGGCTCAACACCTGCCACCGAGTCAAATACTGCAACCGCACCATCCAGCACACGCAACGAACGTTCCACCTCAATGGTAAAGTCTACGTGGCCCGGGGTGTCGATGATGTTAATACGGTTAGGATTACCGTCACGGTCTGGCCAGAATGCAGTGGTAGCAGCCGAGGTAATGGTAATACCACGCTCTTGCTCCTGCTCCATCCAGTCCATGGTAGCCGCACCTTCGTGCACTTCACCAATCTTGTGGCTTTTACCGGTATAGTACAAAATACGCTCAGTCGTAGTTGTCTTACCAGCATCAATGTGCGCCATAATACCGATGTTGCGATAGCGGTTTAATGGGGTTTGACGTGCCATGATATTATACTTTCATCCTACCTAAATTAATGTCTTACCAACGGAAGTGGCTGAACGCTTTGTTCGCTTCGGCCATCTTGTGGGTATCTTCACGCTTCTTAACAGCTGCGCCACGTTGCTGGGCAGCATCCATCAGCTCATTTGCCAAACGCTCACGCGCTGTACGCTCCGAGCGGTTACGCATTGCAGTCACCAGCCAGCGAATAGCCAGAGCTTTCTGACGCTCTGCACGCACCTCGGTAGGCACCTGATAGGTAGCACCACCTACACGGCGCGAACGCACTTCAACAGAAGGCTTAATATTATCAATCGCTTCGTGGAACACTTCCACAGGATCGCGACTCATTTTGTCATTAACGATATCCAACGCACCATATACAATACGCTCAGCAGCGGATTTCTTACCATCCAGCATCAGGTAATTCATGGTTTTGCTAAGCACCACATCCTTAAATTTAGGATCAGGCAGTACTTCGCGTTTTTGAGCAGCGTGACGACGTGACATCTAACTATCCCCTTACTTCGGACGCTTCGCGCCGTATTTCGAACGGTTTTGTTTACGATCTTGTACGCCTTGAGTATCCAGCGTACCGCGGATGATGTGATAACGCACACCTGGCAAATCTTTTACACGACCACCGCGAATCATCACAACCGAGTGCTCTTGCAGGTTATGGCCCTCACCCGGAATGTAGGCAGTCACCTCATAGCCGTTGGTCAGACGCACACGCGCAACTTTACGCAAAGCCGAGTTAGGTTTCTTTGGTGTGGTGGTGTAAACGCGGGTACAAACGCCACGCTTCTGCGGGCACGCCTGCATTGCAGGCACCTTATTACGCTTGGCAACTGGTTTGCGCCCATGACGCACCAACTGATTGATCGTTGGCATCACAATCCCCTTCTTATCCGCGCAGCAGTATATATATGGTAAGTGGTCTGCTTGCACGATAGTTAATCTTTATCTCGCTAAAAGCCGCGGTTTTCTTGACATATCCTTGCCATAGCCCGGGGCAGCGGAGGCCGTAAAATACGCATTACCCCCCTACACGTCAAGCCAAAAATGTGACTTTTCTTATTTTTTTAGGTGCATCGCCGCAAAGCGCCGATTTTCCGGGCTTCCACTCCGATACACACAAGCCACACCGCCTATTATATAGGTGTATTACATTGCCGCTCTAGCCAGACTATTAATAGTAACAGGCCGCGCGCCTTACTCCACGGGCGGTAGCGTCATTTATCCACAAATCATACAGTGTAACGCTAAATCGGTTGACATTAATGCCAGAATATTTAGTCCTGTTTGCGCAAATGCGGGCTTTCTGTAAGGCTATGCCTAAGCAAAAGGTTGCATTCGCTGCGTTATTTAGTACACTATATATACTAATTGTTGATGATTAGATAAAACTTTATCTATATCTTGTGATTAAAAACAACGGCAAGCGCAATGCTAATACGCAACAATTAGTCGAATGAAACAAAATAAAAAAGGTGTGTGTGTGACGACCTTAGCGCTTAGTCAACCCTCTGCTATAGCAGTGCGTAATCCCAATGCCAAACGCGTCAATCGTGTGCGTTTCAACTGGTTTATCCTCGGAGCCACCTTTGGCATCGGGCTGTCTTTCATGCTGAACGTATTTTTCTCTGCCGTTGTAGTGCCAAGCTACAACAAATTTCAGGGAGAAGATGGTAATGGCCAAATCGCTTCGGTTACCGAGCCGGACGATAGCGATATCATCGTTTTGAGTGCGAATGACACCGCATCACCGCAAACCGATAGTGCCTCTACTAATAACGAGGGCGACACAACAGATACGGATACTGTTGCTAACACCGACATTGAAGAAGATACAGGCCCTGCCTACCCTAAGTCACTTGAGCTGAAAGTTGCATCGGGCGACACATTATTAAATATGCTGGTAGCCGAAGGTGTCTCGTATGAAGAAGCGTTCTCGATCATCGAAGCGCTGAAACCAACCTATAATCCGCGCCGCATCCGCGTTGGTCAGGAAATCGCACTGGAATTAAGCGAACATGACGCGCTTGAAGGCAAATCGACGGTGGACCATCTGAGCATTGCACTCGATTCGATCACCTCGGTGGATCTGCAAAAGCAAAAAGCAGGCGCATATGAAGTGGCAAAAGTAGAGCAGGAACTAAAGCCTGAATTAACCTATGCAGGCGGCACCATCACCTCTAGCCTTTTTGCTACCGGCAGCGATGCCGGCGTGCCAAATGGCGTATTGGCGGAAATGGTGAAAGCCTATAGTTATGATGTAGATTTCCAGCGCCAGATTCAGAATGGCGATTATATGGAAGTGCTGTTTGACCGCATGATCAGCGAAGACGGCGATCCGGTCACCTATGGTGATATCCATTATGCGCAGCTTCGTCTGAGTGGTGAGCCTCTGAAAATCTATCGCTTCGGCGAAAATGGCGATTGGGGCTACTATAACGAAAAAGGCGAAAGCGTGATCAAAGCGCTGTTGAAAACCCCCGTAAACGGCGCACGCATCTCGTCAGGCTATGGCATGCGTCACCATCCGGTACTGGGTTACAGCAAAATGCATAAAGGCACGGATTTCGCGGCACCAACCGGCACCCCTATTTATGCGGCGGGCGACGGTGTAGTGGATTATGCTGGCCGCCTTGGCGGTTACGGCAACTATGTGCGCATCAAGCATAACGGCACCTACAAAACCGCCTATGCCCATGCACATCGCATCGCACGTGGCATCCGCAAAGGGGCAAAAGTGAAGCAGGGTCAGGTGATTGCCTATGTGGGCAGCACAGGACGCTCCACCGGCCCGCACCTGCACTATGAAGTGCTAAAAGGCGGCGCGCAGGTAAATCCTATGAAGGTGAAGTTCCCTACGGGTAAAGTGTTGGCAGGCAACGAGCTGGAGCAATTTAAGCGCCACGTAGCCAAGCTTGAGCACAAAATCGCGCAAATGCCTAAAGCGCGCTCGCAAGTCGCTTCTGCGAACTAAATTCGTCGCAGACACTATATTCTATTACATAACGTAGGTTTCAGATTGGCCTGTTAGCGCCTGCTTATACTCTTCCACCGACTCTTTTAAGTGCTTGTCATTGTCGAAGGTGGCAATATGCACCATAGCATCGCCCTCATTATACAGCGGCAGCAGGCTTTTGCCGATCATGATGCCCGCATTGCGCGCCTTCACCGCAAAACAATGTTCGCCAAACGGGTCGCATACCGTGCCCAGCACCTCGCCTTCGGCCACCATATCGCCCGGTTTTTTACGTATCAGGCAGGTGCCACTATGCGGCGCTCGCACCCAATAGGAATTACTCGCCACCCGCATTTTATCATAGGCTTTCTTGCTTTTACTCTGCGGCAGCATGCCAATCGCACGCATAACCGACACCACGCCATTCAAACCGACACGAATCGCCTTTTCGTCAAAACGCAAAGCTTCGCCGCCCTCAAATAACAGCATCGGAATACCCAACTGCTGCGCGGCCTCGCGCAGTGAACCATCATGCAAATCAGAATTGATTGCCACCGGCACGTGGAATGCTTCTGCCAAACGCATGGTTTCGGGATTATCGAGGCATGCACGAATATGCGGCAGATTAGTGCGATGAATCGCGCCCGTGTGCAAATCAATCCCGTGGGTGCATTTGCTCACCACTTCTTTCATAAAGATATGCGCCAACTGCGATGCCAGCGAACCATCCTGATAGCCGGGGAAGCAGCGATTAAGGTCGCGGCGGTCAGGCAGATAACGAATTTTACTATTAAAGCCAAACACATTCACAATCGGCACCGCAATCAACGTGCCCTTCAGCTTCCTCAGGCCACGCCATGTCAGCAGCTGCTTGATGATTTCCACACCGTTAATCTCGTCGCCATGTATCGCCCCGCTGACAAACAGCACCGGCCCGTCCTCTTTGCCGCGAATCACCTCCACCGGCACTTTCATCTCGGTAAAGTCATAAAGACGTGCCACTTCCAGATCGACCCGCACGCGCTCACCCGGCGCAATAGAGCGCCCTGCTATAGAGAAGTTTTTTGCTATCATACACTTACTGTGCCAAGCGCTACGGCAAACTCAAGCAGAATCACACGCCTGTCAAACTCAGGCCGCTTCTTTTCCGTTCACTGCGATATGAATGCCAAGATCATGCGCATCAATATCCACGTGATCGCCATCCTTGATCTCACCTTCCAGAATCCGTGTAGCCAGTCTGTCCTGTACTTCTTTCTGGATCACGCGCTTGAGTGGCCGCGCCCCATAAATCGGGTCATAGCCCTTATCGCCCAGCCATTCGCGCGCCTCGTCGCTGAGTGACACGCTGATCTGACGGTCCTCCAACAGCTTCTCCAATCGGCGCATCTGGATATCGACAATCGCCCCCATATGCTCGCGGCTTAAGCGGTGGAACAGGATCACCTCATCCAGCCGGTTCAAAAACTCTGGGCGGAAGGCGCTGCGCACTACTTCCATCACTTGTGGGCGGGCCTCTTCCACATCCTTGTCTGCTTCCAGCTCTGCAATAAACTGCGCGCCCAGATTCGAGGTGAGAATAATGATCGTATTGCGGAAATCGACCGTGCGGCCCTGCCCATCGGTCAGGCGACCATCATCCAGCACTTGCAGAAGAATATTGAACACATCGGGATGCGCCTTCTCCACCTCGTCAAACAAAATCACCTGATACGGACGACGGCGCACGGCTTCGGTCAGCACTCCACCTTCGTCATAGCCGACATAACCCGGAGGCGCACCAACCAGACGTGCCACCGCATGCTTCTCCATATATTCCGACATGTCGATGCGGATCATCGCTGATTCATCATCAAAAATGAAACGCGCCAGCGACTTGGTCAGCTCGGTTTTACCGACACCTGTCGGCCCCAGAAACAAGAATGAACCAAGCGGCCGCGATGGGTCTTGCAGGCCTGCGCGCGCACGACGCACAGCCGTACTCACCGCGTGCACTGCCTCATCCTGCCCAACAACATTTTCCTGCAACTTATCTTCCATTTGCAGCAATTTCTCGCGCTCACCTTCCAGCATTTTATCCACTGGAATACCTGTCCAGCGCGACACCACGGCGGCAATCGCCTCTTCGTTCACGGCTTCATTGACCAGCCCGTCGCCCGCAGCTGACTCACCATCGCCTTCCTCTGCGGCTTTCAGTTTTTTCTCCAGTTCAGGAATCACGCCATAGCTCAGCTCACCTGCACGCCCCAGATCGCCACTGCGTTGCGCTTGCTCCAGCTCGTGCCGGGCTTCCTCCAGCTGTTCTTTAATCTTCTGGCCATCCTGCAAACGGTCTTTCTCGGCCTGCCAGCGCTCAGTCAGCGCCTTGGACTGCGCTTCCAGCTCATTAATATCGCCCTTCAATTTCTTCAGGCGATCTTTCGATGCGCTGTCATTTTCTTTTTTCAGCGCTTCCTGCTCAATCTTCATCTGGATCAGACGGCGGTCAATTTCATCCAGCTCTTCGGGCTTAGAGTCTACTTCCATGCGCAAACGACTTGCCGCCTCATCCACCAGATCAATCGCCTTATCGGGCAGAAAACGGTCGGTGATGTAGCGGTTCGACAAGGTCGCCGCCGACACCAACGCCGAGGCAGCAATGCGCACCCCGTGATGCACTTCGTATTTTTCTTTCAAGCCGCGCAGGATAGACACCGTGTCCTCTACGGTTGGCTCCGACACAAAGACCGACTGGAAACGCCGCGCCAACGCTGCATCTTTCTCAATATATTTGCGGTATTCATTCAACGTGGTCGCGCCCACACAATGCAACTCGCCGCGCGCCAGCGCAGGCTTCAGCAAATTAGATGCATCCATGGAACCCTCAGCCGCACCTGCCCCCACCAATGTGTGAAGCTCATCAATAAACAGCACCACTTCACCCGCCGATGCATCAATCTCGGCCAGCACGCCTTTGAGACGCTCCTCAAATTCACCACGGAATTTGGCACCCGCCACCAATGCGCCGAGATCCAGCGACAAAAGGCGTTTGTTACGTAGATTCTCTGGCACATCACCGGCCAGAATACGCTGCGCCAAGCCTTCAACAATCGCAGTTTTACCCACGCCCGGTTCACCAATCAGCACAGGGTTATTTTTGGTACGGCGACTGAGCACTTGCATGGTGCGGCGGATTTCTTCATCACGGCCAATCACCGGATCTAGCTTGCCGTCTTCAGCGGCCTGCGTCAGATCCTTGGTGTATTTCTGCAATGCTTCATATTGCTCCTCGGCATTCGGGCTGGAAGCAGTGCGGCCTTTGCGCATTTCGTTAATGGCTTTGTTCAGCGACTGCGGGCTCACGCCTGCGGCTTGCAAGGCCTTGCCTGCTTCGCTCTCCTGATTTAACGCCACCGCCTGCAATAAGCGCTCGGTGGTCACAAATTCATCGCCTGACTTGCTCGCCAGTTCCTGCACCTGCTCCAGCACACGCGCGGTCTCAGGCGCCAGATATAACTGCCCCGCAACTGAGCCTTCCACTTTCGGCAACTTATCCAGTGCCGCCTGCACGCGTGTTTGCACCTCATCCGCATTACCGCCAGCCGATTCGATTAAACGTGCCACCTTGCTGTCTTCACGCAGCAGGGCGCTAAAAATATGTTCTGGCACAAAACGCTGATGGTTGCTGCGCAGGGCGAGTGCCTGAGCTTCCTGAATTACTTTCTTGGCTTTATCGCTATAATTATCAAAATCCATGATATGCTATTCCCGTTTTCTTACCTATATGTAATATATTGGGATAAAGAAATTCTTTTACAAGATTAGGATGTAAATGCGCGTATTTTTATTACTTATCATTGGCTTAAGCCTAGTTTCTTCGCCGCTTTCAGCGCAGGAGGCACCTGCCAGCGCCACACTGGAACCACTCAATACACGCGGCACTTACTACTTTGCCTTCAACCACATTCCTTTTGCCAAGCTCTGGCTGGCCACCGAGACCGAAGAAGAATTATTCAAAGTAACGTCCACCCTCAAAAGCCAGGGCATTGTGCGGCTTTTCAAGCGCATTAAAAATCTGACTATTGGTGAGGGCCGCCGCAATGATGGCCAGTGGGTGCCATTCAGCTATGTATCGAACTCCGATAAAGAAGAGCGCGAAGCGAAGCATGTCGAGCTGCATTATGATGGGTTTGGCAATCTGACCAAACGGATCGTGAACCCAGATGACGACCCGAATTATCGCCCGCGCGTGCCAGCACAGGAGGCCGCCAAAATTATGCACCCGTCTGGCGCGGTGCTAACCATTCGCGAAAAACTATTCCACGCGCTGCATGTCGGTGCGTCGACATTTACGCAACGCATCTATGACGCGCGCCGTCTGGTCGATCTGCATTTTGTGATAGAGGGGCGCGAAACATTACGCATCAATGGCGAGACGCTGCCCGTGATTAAAACGCGTGGCTCGCGCGAATATATTGCAGGCTATACCGACAAAGAAATAAGGCGAGTCAAAGATGACCCGCCTGTTTATATCTATTTCTCCGATGATGCGCGCATGATCCCCGTCTTTGTGCAGACATCGCTGGATTGGGGCACGCTTACCGCCACTTATGAGGCGGAGTAGCAACCATACCGTATTTTACGATGAAGCAGCCGCCTTATCATCACCCAGTGCTTCAGGAATCACGCCGGCAGGCAATGGGATTTCCTTCGGCTTACGGCCACGGGTGGTTTTCTTAGGCTTTTCATCGTCGCTATCCGCTGCTTTACCATCGGCTTTCGCTTTGGCATCATCGCCGCCATCATCCTGCTTAGGCTTTGCAGGTCTACGCCCGCGGGTGGTTTTCTTAGGCGCATCTTCTGCCGCCTCTTTTGCATCCTGCTCATCGTCATCTGGTGCGCTGTCAGCATCCTGTGCGTTATCTGCCTTATTGCCAGCATCATCATCGCCGTCCTGCTTGGCATCTTTGGCATCGTCATCCGCATTTTGCTGATTATTCACACCTTCCTGCTCGTCAATATGATTCAGCACACGCGTATAGTGCTCCACATGTTGCATGTAATATTCGACTTCGATGCGATCTCCATTGCTCTGGCGGTCACGCGCCATATTGGCATATTTCTCGCGCTGCGTTTGTGCATGTTTGCGTTGGCGACCCAGCGATTGGCCTCCTCCTCCATTTCCGCCACTCCGGCGTTGACGGCTACCGCGATAATTTTTGCTGTTCTTGCCACCTTTATGGTTATTACGCATCTAAGTCCTCTTATTCATGGGTTAAAACCAACGCGCGCGGAATAGCATTCAGATCGTTTTTGCATTCCTTCACCTGCATTCCCGCACGTTGAAACAATTCACTCACATCGGCCGCCTGTCCGGCGCCCAGCTCAATAACGGCAATGCCATCCTGTGCGAGCAATGATGGCAATTGCATTGCCAACTCGCGATAACATTCTAATCCGTCGGAACCACCAAATAGCGCCAATGCCGGTTCATAATCCTTCACTTCAGGCGCCAATCCGTCACGCGCATCAAGCGCGATATAGGGTGGATTACTTATGACTATATCATAGGGTTTTTGCAGTGTCTTCCCCCAATTGCCTTTTTTCAGGCTTACACGCCCATCTAATTGCAGGTTTTTTGCGTTCTGTTGCGCAATCGCCAATGCCGCATCACTCACATCCACCCCTGTGCCAGATGCATGGGTATATTCACGCAGCACACTCAGCAGCAAGCAGCCCGATCCCACCCCCAGATCAAGCACTGCATAAGGCACATAGGTATCAGGCCGATGGGCCAATACGGCCTCAATCAGTGTTTCACTGTCCGGCCGCGGGCTCAGCACATCGCGGCTCACCACAAATGCGTCGCGCCAGAATGGCTTGGTGCCCACAATCTGTGCCAGCGGTTCATGCGCCGCACGGCGCTGTACTAATGCTTCAATCGCCGCATATTGCGCTTCGTCAATGGTCTGCTGCGCATCGCGCACCAATTGCTCGGCAGTCATATCAAGCGCATGTTGAATAAGCAGGCGTGCATCCAGCCGCGCATTATCTATCTGCGCATCGCTCAATTGCGTAGACATCGCGTGTTGCGCCATGGCTAGGGTAGGCATAACGCTCTAATCGTCACCGATCGCGGCTAGCTTGGCGGCCTGATCTTCGGAGATGAGCGCGTCAATCAGCTCATCCAGCTCACCGCCCAGCACTTCATTCAGCTTGTAAAGCGTCAGGTTAATACGGTGGTCAGTGATACGGCCTTGCGGGAAATTATAGGTACGAATACGCTCGGAACGATCACCCGAACCCACTTGCCCTTTACGCGCATCGGCGCGCTCGCGCATCGCCTTCTCACGTTCCAGATCATATATACGCGCGCGCAACACCTTCATCGCTTTGGCACGGTTTTTATGCTGTGACTTTTCGTCTTGCTGCTGCACGGTAATGCCCGTTGGCACGTGCACAATGCGCACCGCGCTATCCGTCGTATTTACAGATTGTCCGCCCGGGCCACTGGCACGGAACACATCGATGCGCAGATCATTCTCGTCGATTTGCACATCCACTTCTTCCGCCTCTGGCAGCACTGCAACGGTGGCCGCCGACGTGTGAATACGCCCGCCCGACTCGGTCTCAGGCACGCGCTGTACGCGGTGCACGCCCGACTCAAACTTCAACTGGCGGAACACATTTTTGCCGCTAATATTAGCGCTGGCTTCTTTATAGCCACCAATGCCAGTGTCAGACACGGAGAGAATTTCAAACTTCCAGTTATTGATTTCAGCATAGCGCTGATACATACGGAACAGCTCAGCCGCAAACAAAGCAGCCTCATCACCACCGGTGCCAGCCCGCACCTCCAAAATCGCGTTCTTTTCGTCGGCTTCATCCTTAGGCAACAGCGCAATTTTCAGCTGATCGGTCAGTTTCGGAACCAACGCTTCAAGCTGCGCCAGCTCTTCCTCGGCCAGCTCGCGCATTTCATCGTCATCGCTATCCTTAATCAGAGCGCGGGTTTCTTCCAGCTCTTCCTGCGTCGCCTTCAATGCCAGTGCGGTTTCCACAATAGGAGTCAGATCAGACAATTCTTTGGATACTTTGGCAAAGTCGCTCCCCAGCTTCTCCGGGTTCGACATTTGGTCATTCAATTCTTTGTGGCGCGCAATCAGCGCGTCGAGTTTAGCGTCAATGCTCATGATGGTTACTGCTGATAATTACTCAATGCTTCGATCAGGTCATTAATGGCGACCTGACGTTGTTCGCTGCTGTCCAAATCGCGTAGCAGCACAGCATTGTTTGTAATCTCATCCTCGCCGATAATCAAGGCTGCACACGCATTTATCTTATCGGCTTTCTTCAGACGCTTTTTCATATTGCCGCTATAGCTCTGCTCGACGATAAAGCCTGTTTTACGCAGATTATGCGCCAATCGCACCGCATGCATTTGCATAGCCTCATCCATAGGTATCACCACGATAGGGCGTGGCATCTCCAGCGGTTGCTCGTCATTCAACTCCGCAATCAGCGAGGTTAAGCGCTCCAGCCCTGCCGCCCAGCCAATGCCGGGTGTTTCGGGCCCGCCCATACTGCCAATCAGCCCATCATAACGCCCACCGGCCAACACGGTGCCTTGCGCACCCAGCTGGTCGGTCGTGAACTCAAACACCGTATGCGAATAATAATCCAGCCCACGCACCAGATGCGGGTTGATAGTGTAGCTGATGCCCAAGGCACTCAGCCCGTCGCGCAGCGTGTCAAAGAATGCGTTAGAATGGTCATTAAAATGCGCATGCATATTCGGCGCATTGGCAATCACCTCCTGATCTTCGGGCGCTTTTGAATCCAGAATGCGCAATGGATTGCGCTCCAGCCGCACCTGACTATCAGGCGACAATTTATCTTTATGGCTTTGCAGATACGCCACCAATGCCTCGCGGTACGCCTGACGGCTCTCGGCATCACCCAGCGAATTCAACTCTAACCGCACATATTCCTGCAAGCCCAAAGCAGTCAGAATATCATGCGCCATGGCAATCACTTCGATGTCTGCCTGCGCTTCAGCGGCTCCCAGCAGCTCAACACCTATCTGATGGAACTGGCGCTGACGCCCCTTTTGTGGCCGCTCATAGCGGAAAGCAGGACCAGTATAGAAAAACTTACACGGTGCATGCTGTTGCAACCCGTTGCTGAT
>PBPD01000018.1 GCA_002725445.1 Rickettsiales bacterium | reverse complement strand
GGCGGGATTTTATTGTCTGTTGCTGCGCCCGTGGCACTAGCCACACCCGCTGCTCCGCCTGCTGGCGCACCGGCTGGTTTTGCTGCGGCACTGGCTGGAGCGCCTGCTGCACCGCCTGTTGCACCACCGCCCGCTGCACCGCCACCGGCAGGTGGTTGTGCTCCGGTTGCGGGTGCGGCACCGGTTTTGCCGTCTTTCGATGCAGTACCCAGCGCATACACGCACAGATCTTCAAACGATACGTTGTTTTCCTGACTGATTTTGAAAAGTTTTTCGAAACTATCCATTACATCCTGCGGGATCGTGCCTCCACGCTCGTTCGACAACCACCAGGCCTGATTCTGCAAGGGGTGTTTTTTGGGGTGTGGCTCACCGATATACACGTGAAATGGGTGCTTTTGGCCACCAAAGTCGCATGGTACGGTAAATCGTTTCATTTCAAACTCCTATTTCTACACCCTTACTATAGCGCAGAATTGTTACAACGACGTGACAATAGCATAAAAAGGGTGAAAAAACTATAAAGCCGGAATTTACGGATTTTCGTTAAATGTCGTGCTGACGCGGCGATTGAAATTGAAGTTGGCCGCATAGGATTTAGGCTCGAATTTGCGTGGCTTGGGCGCGCGCACGACATAATCCAGCCCCTTCTGCTTGGCGAAATCTTCCGCCTGCTCCTGCGTGTCAAAACGCAGACGCACCTGATTTAGGGTGTCGCCGCTATTCCAGCCCATGAGCGGATCAGGCGTCATCTTGGTGGAAGGGGTATATTCCAACAACCAATAATGCGTTTTCGCACGGCCAGATTGCATCGCGGTTTTGCTAGGCTGATATATGATAGCTTTGGTCATAGCGGTAATGTAGCGAATTTATCGAAATGCTCAAGCACTCTTCGACTTCTTTTTAGCGGTTGTTTTCTTCTTGGATGGCGACTTAGCCTTTTTCTCAAGCAATGTGAGTGCATCTTCCAGTGTGAAATGGTCCACATCAGCATCTTTGGGCAGCGACGCGTTAGTCTTTTTATGCTTCACATATGGCCCATAACGTCCTGAATAAATATGCAGTTCTTCGCCCGAATCAGGATGTTTGCCAAGGCTGCGCAATGGCTCGTTACTCTTACCTTTTTTATTTTCGGCAATCAGTGCAACGGCGCGGTTCATGCCGATGGTCAACACATCATCTTCTGGTTTAAGCGAGGTATAGACTTTGTTATGCAACAAATACGGACCATAGCGGCCAATGCCAGCGCTTATCATCTCGCCTGTTTCAGGGTGCTTGCCTACTTCGCGCGGCAATGAGAGCAAATCCAGTGCTTTCTCGAATGTCATTTCTTCGGGCTTCATGCCTTTTGGCAGGCTGGCACGCTTTGGCTTTTTCTCTTCGCCCAGCTGAACATACACACCGTAAGGGCCTTTTTTCAGCAACACATCTTCTTTGGTGTCGGGATGCGCGCCGAGAATACGTGGGAAATCCATTTCGCTGCCGGCTTCGTCGTCTTTGTCGCTGCCAGAGAGTTGTTTGGTATAGTTGCAGTCCGGATAATTCGAGCAGCCAAGAAACGCGCCGAATTTACCCGTTTTCAGGCTGAGCTGGCCAGAATTGCAGGCAGGGCAGACGCGGGCTTTTGCCACTTCTTCCGGATTGGTGCCGAAAATATACGGCTCAAGCGCTTTATCCAGCGTTTCCAGCACGTCGGTGATGCTCAAATCTTTGCTGTCTTCCACCTTGGCAATAAATTCTTTCCAGAAGGCTTGCAGCTCGGCTTTCCAATCGCGCTCTCCGTTGGAGATATCATCGAGAATATCTTCCATTTGTGCGGTGAAGTCATATTCCACATAGCGTTCAAAGAAATTGACCAGAAACGCACTAACAAGACGGCCAAGTGATTCAGGAATAAAGCGTTTTTGCTGCATCGACACATAGCCACGATCCTGCAGCACCGAGATGATGCTCGCATATGTAGACGGGCGGCCAATACCCAGCTCTTCCAGCCGTTTCACCAACGATGCTTCGCTATAGCGCGGTGGCGGCGTGGTGAAGTGCTGGTCGGGCACTACGTCTTTTAAGCTTGTGCCTTCGCCTGCTTGCAGCGGTGGCAGGCGATTGTCTTTTTCTTCTTCCTCATCGTCATTCTGGTTCACCTGATACAGATGCAGAAAACCATCGAATTTGAGGATCGACCCGGAGGTGCGCAGCTCTGCCTGTTCATCCGTAGCGGCAATGTCCACGGTCACCACATCATAGACGGCGGATTGCATCTGGCTGGCCAGCATGCGTTTCCAGACAAGGGTGTAGAGTTTGTACATATCGTCATTGAGATATTGCTTAATATCTTGCGGACGACGTGTCAGGTCGGTCGGGCGGATCGCTTCGTGCGCTTCCTGCGCATTTTTCGACTTGGTCTTATACATGCGAGGTTTTTCTGGCACATACTCGCTGCCATACGATGATTTGATAAGGTCGCGCGCGGCAAATACCGCTTCCTGCGACACGGTCACCGCATCGGTACGCATATAGGTGATGAGGCCGACAGTCTCGCCGCCCAGCTCGATCCCTTCATAGAGTTTCTGTGCCACCTGCATGGTTTTCTTGGCCGAAAACCCCAGGCTGCGCGAGGCATCCATCTGCATGGTGGAAGTGGTGAAAGGCGCGTATGGATGGCGTTGACGCTGTTTGGGCGTCACTTCACGAATATAGAAGGTTTTGGCTTTCAGCGCCTGCGTGATTTGCGTTGCCTGCTCTTCGTTGCCAATCGAGAATTTGTCTAGTTTCTCTTTGTTATAATTGACCAGTCGGGCTTTGAACGCTTCGCCAGCCTGCGTGTCGAGCTGCACCGAAATATCCCAGTATTCCTGCGGCACGAACATCTCGATTTCCTGCTCGCGTTCGCATATCAGGCGTAAGGCTACTGATTGCACACGGCCAGCCGAGCGGCTGCCGGGCAGTTTGCGCCATAAAACGGGCGACAGGGTAAAGCCCACCAGATAGTCGAGTGCGCGGCGTGCTTGCTGGGCATTAATCAGATCCATATCCAGATCGCGCGGATGCGAAATGGCTTCGCTCACTGCTTTTTTGGTGATCTCGTGAAACACAATACGCTTTACGCTGGTTTCTGCCTTAATCTGCTTTTTCTGCTTGAGTGCTTCCAGTACATGCCATGCAATAGCCTCTCCCTCGCGGTCGGGGTCAGTTGCGAGATAGAGGGTTTCGGCATCTTTGGTGGCTTTGGCAATGGCACTGAGTTGCTTTTGCGAATCGCTGTCAATCTCGTAGGTCATCGCGAAATCTTCGTCGGGGCGTACCGAGCCGTCCTTGGATGGCAGGTCGCGCACATGGCCATAAGAGGCGAGCACTGAATAGTCGTTGCCCAAATATTTATTGATCGTCTTTGCCTTGGCAGGCGACTCTACTACCACAACATGTTGGCTCATAATTCCTCATCTGGCATGCGCAGGCTAACACGGCCACCTGCGTGGCGTTGCAGCCGGCCTGCTAGCTCCAGCTCCAACAACATCATATAACATAGGTTTGGGGTTATCTCGCATTGTGAGAGCAATTCGTCAACTAAAACTGGCGTTGGACTCAGTTTTTCAAGCAGCTTAGCACGGCTGGTTTCGTCTGGTTCAACGGCAACAGGCGCTGCGTTAAAGGCGCGTGAAACAGGCTCTTGCAGCATGAAATCGCGCCCGGTCGACAGGTTGTTGCACACATCGTCGGCGGATTCGGTCAATTGCGCACCTTGCTTGATCAGCCCGTTGGTACCTTTACAGCGCGGATCAAGCGGTGAGCCCGGCACAGCAAACACATCACGGCCATAATCCAGCGCATAATTAGCGGTGATAAGTGAACCGGATTTGTGCGAGGCTTCTACCACCACCAGCCCGGCACTTATGCCAGCAATGATGCGATTGCGGGCAGGGAAGGCACGCGCATGCGGTGCTTTGCCAATAGCATGTTCGGTGATCACCAACCCTTTTTCGCACAGTTCGGCATGCAGATTCGCATTTTCCGGCGGATAAATCTGGTCGATGCCGCAGGCGGTAACCGCAATCGTGCCGGTGGCGAGCGAGCCCACATGCACAGCGGTGTCGATGCCACGCGCCAGACCGGAAGCGGTGAGAAAACCGCGCTCGCCCAGATCGCGTGCGAGCTTGCGGGCAAACTGACAGCCATTGGCCGAGCCATTACGCGCGCCGACCATCCCGATAATGCTGCGTTCTTTCAGCAATGCAGGATTGCCCTTCATAATAAGCAGAGGTGGGGCATCGGGAATGGTGTGCAACAAGGCAGGATAGTGTAGGCTGCCATAGGTGACCATATCCGCACCAGCAGCTTGCGTGGCTTCCATCTCTGCTTCTGCATCCGCGCGTTCGCAGCGTTTTAATTTGCGCCTTTGCCCGCCTTTGCGTGCCAGTTCGGGCAACGCTTCCAACGCTTTGGCAGCGCTACCGTAAAACGATAGCAGGTGAAAAAAGGTCACGCTGCCCACATTCTCGCTGCGAATCAGCTGTAAAACATCTAACGCGGTATCGCTGGCTAGCGAGCTATGTGCCCAGCCTTCTGATCCGGTTGAGGAGGCGAGTGCGCTCATTTTTTACCAAACCCCATTTCTTCTCCGCGCATTAGGCGCTGAATATTGGCACGATGCAAGGCGATAATGAGCACCGCGATAGCGGTTTCCACCTGCCACTGACCTGATAAATATAATGTGATAAGGGGTAAGCTGCTGGCCGCAACAATGGAGGCGAGCGAGACAAAGCGGCTGATGGCAAACACCAGCACCCACACACCAAACAGGGGCAGTAGCAGCATGTAAAACGGCACAGCCAGCACCAGATGGTAATAGCCGATAATGACGCCAATTGCGGTCGCCACCCCTTTGCCGCCTTTGAACTGCAACCAGACCGGAAAACAATGGCCGAGGATAGCCGCCAGCATGGCGTAATGCGCGATGTCGGTACTTTTAGCGCCCAAGCGCCATGCCGCATAGATACCCGCAATGCCTTTGGCGATATCGAGCAGCAGGGTAATGAGAGCGAGCCCTTTACGGCCGCTGCGTAGCACATTGGTGGCACCAATATTGCCAGAGCCAACCTTGCGAATATCGCCCGCACCCACAGCGTGCGACAGCAGCAAGCCAAACGGAACGGAGCCTATCAGGTAGGCTACGAGTAGGGCTAGCACCCAGCTTTGTGCATCAGCGGTCATTAATTGATATGCTCCAATAATCCTTGCAGAATGATGGCTGCAGCGAGTTTGTCAATCTTCTCGGCGCGTTTTTCACGCGAAAGGTCGGCGCTTAGCATGGCTTCTTCCGCGGCATAGCTGGATAAGCGCTCATCCCACAACAAAGTGGGCAAGCTAATATGCTCTTCCATATTGCGCACGAACTGACGGGTTGACTGGCAACGCGGGCCTTCGCTGCCATCCATGTTGAGCGGATAACCCATCACCAGCCCGGCAATCGCGTGCTCTTTTACCGCCTGTTGAAGCGCGTCGATATCCTGCGAAAATTTGCGGCGCTTTATGGTGTGCAATGCATTGGCAATGCCGCGCAGCTCATCGCTGAGCGCCAGCCCAATGGTTTTACTGCCCAAATCAAGCGCTAGCAGGCGTCCTTTGGGGGGCAATTGGTTTGTGAATTCTTCCAGTGACTTACAAAGCATGGCATTAACCTAGCGCGAAAAATACAAATGTCACTTGCCAGGGCTGGTTCCGTTGTTTCGGCTTGCTCTTTCCTCAATAACTTCGGGAATATGGCTTTTTCGTGCAACAAAACCAGAACTTTGCACGGTGTTATCACCGCCAACCACCACATCTTTGTCGGTTTTGAAGGCGTCGTATAGTTGGCGTTCAACGGCCAGCATCGTGCGTGGCGAGGGACGCGGCACCTCTTGGAGCGCTAGCGTCAGGTTGTCCCAGCCCTCTGACTGCAGGCGCCATGCTTTGTCTTTATCGCGCAGCGGCTCCATCGCACCTGTAAACACAATGTTCGTGTTCTGCATGCCTTGTTTGTTCAGCAACACACGTAAGGTGCGGGCGTGTTGGGGCATGGTGTCGGTGCCGTGCACTACCACCACATTGTTAAAGTCATGCTCACGCATATATGTGGCAATGGCTTGCAGGTCGGCGCTGTTTACTTGCTTGCTATCTTTCTGGCATAGATGCAAAAACTGGTAGCCATCAGAAGCGCCCATTTTCTCTAATGCTTTGGGAATAATCGAGCCAGCATCCTGCGGCACATGGTAGGGCGTGCCTTCCTCGGGATTGTAAAAACTCTCGATTGTGCCGCCAGTGGTAACTATTAATATATTGGCCATGCGCGCACTATAGGTGCAAATTAAGGGGCTTGCAATTTACCAGTGAGGCGTTACAACACACCATTCGCATTAGAAGGATGGAATCTATGGCTTTAACTACAGAAGAAGTCGCAAAAATCGCTCGTTTGGCGCGTATTCGCATCGACGAAAAAGAGCAGGAGCATTTTGCCAAGGAAATTTCAGACATTCTGCATTGGGTTGAGCAACTGCAGGAAGTGGATGTAGAAGGCGTGGAGCAAATGACCTCGGTGGCAGACCTTGCCTTGCCGTGGCGTAGGGATGAAGTGAACGATGGCAGCATTCAGGGCGAAGTGCTGAAGAATGCGCCTGAGTCGGAATATGGCTGTTTTGTCGTGCCAAAAGTAATTGAGTAGAGCTATGAGTGAATTAACCCAACTGACCCTGTCGGATGCGCGCGATAAGCTGCGCAGCAAAGAAATTTCGGCGATGGAGCTGCTAAAAGCGCACCAAGCCGCAATTGATAGCAATAATAAATCCCTCAATGCCTATGTGCATTTGACGCCTGAGGTTGCAGCCAAGCAGGCAGAGGCTGCAGATAAGAAATTGCGCGATGGCAATGCCGGGCTGCTTGAGGGCATTCCTGTTGGCGTGAAAGACCTGTTTTGTACTTACGACGAGCTGAGCACCGCTGGCTCCCGCATTCTGGAAGGTTTCAAGCCGGCCTATGAATCGACCGTTACCACCAAAATGTTTGAAGCGGGTGCGGTTATGTTGGGCAAGACCAACATGGACGAATTCGCTATGGGTTCAGCCAATATTACCAGCGTCTACGGTCCATGTAAAAACCCGTGGAAGCGTGAAGGCGAAGCGACTGATCTGGTGCCGGGTGGCTCGTCAGGTGGTTCGGCTGCTGCTGTTGCTGCTGGCATGGGGCATATGGCGCTTGGTACGGATACGGGTGGGTCGATCCGCCAGCCCGCGTCTTTCTGTGGCATCACCGGTATTAAGCCGACCTATGGTCGCTGCTCGCGCTGGGGTGTGGTGGCGTTTGCCAGCTCGCTCGATCAGGCGGGGCCAATGGCGCGCACCGTGCGTGACTGTGCCATCTCGCTTAGTGCTATTGCAGGGCATGACCCTAAAGACTCCACCTCATCACCACGCGAGGTGCCTGACTTTGAAGCAGCACTGACGGGCGATGTGCGTGGCATGAAAATTGGCGTGCCAAAAGAATATTACCTGCCCGGTCTGGATGGCGAAGTGCAGGCATTGTGGAATCGTGGCGCACAATGGTTGCGCGATGCAGGCGCAGAGATCGTTGAAATCAGCCTGCCACACACGCAATATGCGCTGCCAACCTATTACATTCTGGCACCGGCTGAGGCATCGTCGAACCTTGCGCGTTATGACGGTGTGCGTTATGGCCTGCGTGTGCATGACGATGGCGATTCGCTGAATGATATGTATGAAAAGACCCGCGCTGCAGGCTTTGGCGACGAGGTGAAACGCCGTATTCTGATCGGTACGTATGTGCTGTCGGCTGGTTATTACGATGCGTATTACAAACGTGCACAGCGTGTGCGCACCCTGATTGCACAGGACTTCCAGAACGCATTCGAAAAAGTCGATGCGATCCTGACGCCAACTGCGCCAAGTGCGGCGTTTGCGGTCGGCGAAAATATGGACCCTGTGACCATGTATCTCAACGACGTATTCACCGTGCCAACTTCGCTGGCCGGGCTGCCGGGCATTTCGGTGCCGGTGGGCTTGAGTGGTGCAGGCACACCGTTGGGCCTACAGTTGATTGGCCGCCATTTTGATGAAGAGACTGTGCTGCGCGCAGCCGATGTGTTGGAAACCGCAGCTGAATTTACGGCGCGTCCAGGAGGTGTGAAATGACCTATACCATTAAAGGCAATACCGGTGAGTGGGAAGTTGTGCTGGGTATGGAAGTGCATGCGCAGGTAACCAGCAATGCGAAACTGTTTTCCGGCGCGCCGACCGACTTTGGTTCCGAGCCTAACCAGAATGTGTCGCTGGTGGATGCGGCGATGCCAGGCATGCTGCCCGTAATCAACGAAAAATGCATCGAGCAAGCGGTGCGCACCGGGCTGGGTCTGAAAGCAAAGATTAACTTGACGTCGGTGTTTGACCGTAAAAACTATTTCTATGCGGACTTGCCCCAGGGTTATCAGATTTCGCAGTTCCTCGACCCGATTGTAGGCGAAGGCACATTGCTGCTGGACATGCCAGACGGCTCCACGCGCGAGATCGGCATCACCCGTTTGCATCTGGAGCAGGATGCGGGTAAATCGCTGCATGAGCATAGCCCAAAACACACCTTCATTGACCTTAACCGTTCTGGCATTGCG
>PBPD01000017.1 GCA_002725445.1 Rickettsiales bacterium | reverse complement strand
TGGCGCAGGCGGTGCTGGTGGCTCAGGTGGTGGCGGCGCAGCACGTTCTGGCGCAGGCGGCGCTGGTGGCTCAGGTGGTGGCGGCGCAGCAGGTTCATCGGGTGTGTCAGGCGCTTGCGGGTTTTGCGGAGGCGCTAAGTCCTGAATGTTAGCGGGGCGTGGGGGTGGAGCATCCTGAAAATTAGGCTCGCGCGCTGGCGGAATATCACCCATAGGCGGCGCGGCAGGGAGCGTATCCTGCGTTGCGTTTTCATTTTCGGATGGGTTCGATTCGCCGCCTTGCTGGCTGTCATCCACCATATACTCTCACTCCCTGCGATATTTATTTCACGCAAGGATGGCACAGCCACCGCCATTCGCCAAGCCTTTTCAGGCAATTCATCCACAGGCACGTGCATATTGCACGTTACTATAGCAACGTTACGATAATTATTCTGATAAGGAAGTCAGCTTACGCTTTTTTGTCCGCGGGCTTTTTCTTTTCAATGGCCATGATCGGCTCTGCATCGCCTTTCACCACTTCGCCATTGATCACCACTTCGCTGACATCTTCGCGCCCCGGAATATCGTACATCAATTCCAGCAACAGCTCTTCGATGATGGCACGCAAACCACGTGCACCCGTTTTGCGCTCAATCGCTTTTTCAGCAATCGCTATCAGGGCGTCATCGGTGAATTGCAGGTCCACCTCTTCCATCTCAAACAGTTTCTTATACTGCTTGATGAGTGCGTTTTTCGGCTCGGTCAGAATCTTCACCAGCGATTCTTCGTCCAGATCTTCCAGCTTAGCAATCACAGGCAAACGGCCAATGAATTCAGGGATCAGACCAAACTTCACCAGATCTTCCGGCTGCAGATCTTTCAGCGTCGCACCGATGTTTTTCACCTCGGTCGAGCGCACATCCGCACCAAAGCCAATGGCGGAACCTTTACCGCGCGCGGCGATGATTTTCTCAACGCCCGCAAACGCACCACCACAGATAAACAGGATGTTGCTGGTATCCACTTGCAGGAATTCCTGCTGCGGATGTTTGCGGCCACCTTGCGGCGGAACGGAGGCAACCGTGCCTTCCATGATTTTCAGCAGCGCCTGTTGCACACCCTCGCCCGACACGTCACGGGTGATAGATGGGTTTTCGGACTTGCGGGAAATCTTGTCCACCTCGTCAATATAAACGATACCGCGCTGCGCGCGTTCCACATTATAGTCAGCCGCCTGCAGCAAACGCAGAATGATATTTTCCACATCCTCACCCACATAACCAGCTTCGGTCAGGGTGGTAGCATCCGCCATGGTAAATGGCACATCCAGAATGCGTGCAAGGGTTTGCGCCAGCAGGGTTTTACCGCAACCGGTAGGGCCCACCAGCAAAATGTTGGATTTCGCCAGCTCAACATCGCTGCCTTTTTCCTGCATGGCGATGCGCTTATAGTGGTTGTGTACAGCCACCGACAGCACCTTCTTGGCGTCGGACTGACCAATCACATATTCGTTCAGGAAGTCTCGGATTTGCTGCGGCGTTACCAGCTCTTCACTCTCGGAAGCAGTAACGGTTTTGTCCGCCGTGCGGATAATATCAACGCACAATTCCACACACTCATCGCAGATGAACACCGTCGGGCCGGCGATCAGCTTGCGCACTTCATGTTCACTTTTACCGCAGAAAGAGCAGTAGCGGGTGTTTTTGGATTCTTTAGCCTTACCTGTCATAACAACCTTCGTTTTATGTTATGTGGTATCATAGCAGGGGTTGTGTCAACCCCCATGCGCGATACCGCGTATTTTTTTATTCGTTACCCTTCTATGTGTAGCATAAACCACGCCGCGCATACTGCAAGGGCTCTATTTAAATTCTTACTGCTATGGCGCAGTATACCAGCTGGTGTTGCAAAAATCGAGCCACACGCGCTCAACGCCAACCTTAACCAAAGCTTCACACTTCTTTTTCCCCCGCACTCTATACTATACTCCAATGAATTAAGGGACAGCGAGGAATAGCGCCATGGCCGATACCAAACATTTCAACTTCCATTTTCGTAGTGCTGACGATGTAAATCCTGTGGAACAGGAGCATTTACATCCACAGCAGGCCGAAGCACTGGCCGCATCGCAAGCTGCACGTTTTATGGAAGCGGCCGAGCGATTTGAACAAGCTGCTGGCGATGGTCGCGACTTAGAGCTGTTAGGACTGGCACCAGTAGTGGTTATGAGCGACGAAAACGCGCTACGTAATCATTTAGAGCGTGATTACACCAATCAGGAAGAAGCACAGATCGACATCACCCAGCATGTTCCGGTTATTAATCATGTGTTTACGCGATTCACTAATTGGGGTGTTGGCGAAGAGTTTAAGGTAAACGTAACGCCTGAAAATATGGAACGCGTGATTGGCGCATTACATCATGCAGCCGAAGAAGGCGAACAGGTAGAGCGTGTGAGCCAGCAGCTTATTCAATATGATGGCGAAGCCAATCTGAATGATGTTCAGCAAGAATTTAATCAGGCCAAACATGACAGCCTGCTGCGCGATCTGGATACCATCTCGCGCTAACGTAAGCCCATATCGCTATAATACATAAAAAAAGGCCGCGAAATTCGCGGCCTTTTTCGTATCCTTATGCTGTGCGAGCGCCGATTATTTCTTGTCGGTCACCTCTGCACGGCTGGTCACGATATCATCGATCAGGCCGAATTTCTTCGCGTCTTCGGCTGGCATGAAGTTATCGCGCTCCATGTTCTTCTCGATAGTCGCCATCTTCTGGCCGGTGTGATTCACATAAATCTGGTTCAGGCGCTTACGCAGATTGATAATCTCGCGTGCGTGGATCTCAATGTCCGACGCCTGCCCCTGAAAACCGCCCGATGGCTGGTGAATCATGATACGTGCGTTTGGTGTAGCAAAGCGTTTGCCTGCCGCGCCTGCCGCCAGCAGCAGCGAACCCATGGAGCACGCCTGACCGATACATAGCGTGTTCACATCGGGCTTGATGTACTGCATAGTGTCGTACATCGACAGGCCAGCGGTCACAACACCACCTGGCGAGTTGATATACATATAGATGTCTTTTTCAGGATTTTCCGACTCAAGGAACAATAGCTGCGCTACCGCCACGGTCGCCATGTGATCTTCCACCTGACCGGTGATGAAGATAATACGCTCCTTCAGAAGGCGCGAATAAATATCATAGCTGCGTTCGCCGCGGTTGGTTTGCTCTACCACCATCGGGATGAGGGTGGCATAGGCATCCAGCATGTCAGATTTGTTCGAAATATCGGTCATGATCGAAACTTCCCTGTTAAATTTTGTTAGGCTTGTTTTTTCGCTTTTTCCGCCGGCTTTTTAGCTGCGGTCTTTTTGGCCGCTGGCTTCTTCGCCGTCGATTTTTTCTCCGTCGACTTCTTGGCTGTAGACTTCTTCGCTGCGGCCTTTTTCTTCGGCTTCGCTTCGCCTTCTTCACCTTCTGGTGCCAGCAATTCTTCTACCGACACTTTTTTCTCGGTGCGCTTGGCTTTATCCAGCACAAAATCAACGGTTTTCTCTTCCATGATCGGGCCGCGCAGCTCGTCTACATGGTTTGGATTCTGCTGATAGAACTCGAAGATTTTCTCTTCTTGCCCCGGGAACATGCGCGCTTGCTGCATGATCGCGTTAGTCAGCTCTTCCTTGGTTACTTGCAGGCTGTTTTTGCGGCCCACTTCCGACAGGAAAATACCCAGACGCACACGACGCTCTGCAATGCGCTCATACTCTTCGCGCAGCTCATCGTCGCTCTTGCCATCCAACGAAGGATCGCCCTGCTCTTTGGCTTCCTGCAGCTGTTTCCAGATCGCGTCGAATTCCATATTTTTCATCGCGGCTGGCACGTCGAAGCTTACATTCTCGTCCATCCAGTCAAACAATTCTTTCTTCGCTTTATTGCGTGCTGCCTGCTCATACTCGCTAGCAATCTGCTCGCGCACGGCATCTTTCAGCTTGTCCAGTGACTCAAAGCCCAGCGATTCTGCAAACGCATCATCGGCCACAGGCGCATGCACTTCTTTGACTTCGTGCACGGTCACTTCAAACACAGCATCCTGACCCGCCAGATCAGCGCTGTGGTATTGCTCAGGGAAGGTCACTTTCACTTCCACTTCGTCACCGGCTTTGGTGCCTACCAGCTGCTCTTCAAAGCCCGGAATGAATTGACCTGCGCCCAGCTCCAGCGTGTGGCCTTTGGCCGTACCGCCCTGGAATGGCTCGCCGTCTTTCTTACCCACAAAGTCGATCACTACTGCGTCGCCTTCTTTGGCTTTGGTGTCTTCGGATGCAGTATGGAAATGCTTGCGCTGTGACGCTAAACGCTCCAGCCCTTCATTCACCTCCTTCTCGTCCACATCGAAGGTGTATTTGGTGATTTCGATATCCTCATACTTCACCTCTGGCACTTCTGGCAGCGCGTCGAAGCTGAGTTCGAATTTCAGATCACCACCTTCTTCATAATCGGTGATATTAATGTCTGGCTGCAATGCAGGACGCAGATCGCGCTCGGTAATCAGCTCGCGGGTCGCTTTATTCACCGAATTCTGGATCACATCGCCCATCACGTCTTTGCCATAGCGCTGACGCAGGATATTCATTGGCACATGGCCCGGACGGAACCCCGGAATCTTCGTGCGCTGACCTACGGCGCTCAGCTCGTTATCGATCTGGCGTTCAATATCTTCTGCTGCCACCACAACTTCAAAACTATGGTGCAATCCTTCTTGTTTTTTCTCAGTAACTTTCATCAAATTTCTCTGCTTTGGGAGTTCAAATATGCCTGATTTCTTGCATATGCTGCGCAGTAGTGCAAGCCTTTCCTTCGCCCGCAATGCGCCTCTTTGCGCTGCAACACAGGCAATTCACACACATTGCTGCATATAAGCGTAGTCGCCCGTGGTGCAATCTGCTACACTATGGGGCATGCAAAATAGAGTATTTATGGATAGTCACACCCGCACCAACAGTGGTTTCACGCTGATAGAAATGGCCATTGTGCTGGTCATTATCGGGCTGATCGCCGGTGGCGTAATCATGGGCCAAAACCTGATTTCAAGCGCTAGCAGCAAACAGGTAGCCAGCAAGTTGAAACATTATGAAGGCGCGGTTATGCAATTCCGCAGCCGCTATGGCGCGTTGCCCGGCGATATGCGCAACGCAACCGAATATTGGGGCGAAGCTACCAGCCCTTACAACACCCCTATTCCTACGACCGCGCAGGCCAATGCCTGTGCCGCGGTGACTAGCACGAGTGAGCTCACCTGCAATGGCGACAATGACGGACAGATAGAAATTGCCTCTTTCCAAAGCAATGGCACAGTCCATGCCGAAAAATTCCACGCCTGGAAACATCTCGCCAATGCTGGCCTTATCACCGGCGTATACACAGGCACCTCCATACCTGGCAATGTAAACGATGCCGAACCCGGCCTAAACGTGCCCATGGGGCCTGAAGAAAATTCCGGCTATGCGTTTGAGTATGTGGCCGCAGGTGATTCGGGCTATTTCAACATTGCGCATGGCAATGTGATTCTGTTTGGCCTTAACACCGCAACCGGTACCACCGTTGGCCCGGTTTTTGCGCCCAAAACCCTGTGGCAAATGGACCGCAAGCTGGATGACGGCAAACCCGCTACTGGCATGGTGCGCACGCAGCCCGCTGCCAACACATGCACCACCACCACATCGCCTGACACCGCTGAATATGTCCGCAGCATGGAGGAAATAAGGCAGGCGGGTGACGGCTGTGCAGTGGTCTATGTACTGCCCAACACCCGCTAAAGACACGCGCTGCACCACTATAGCGCAGTCAGATTACAAATATGTAATTCATTGAAAATTACAACTAAATTTAACCACACCTTAACCATTCGAAGTTAAGCTGGTAGTATAAAAATAAAATAATCGCACAGAACAAGGACGTTACCCTCATGTGTTTTATTTGTGTTCAACATGCGCAAGCAGCCGGTTCGCACCCTAATCATATTGAAGCCAGCGGTGAAAATGCAAGCACGGCCCTCGCATTTGAATTGCCTATCGCAACAGGGCGTGAGTTTATCGAAGCGCTGATCCACAACTATACCTGGACAGGCGAAGCAGGCCGCGCCACCACCATCACCTACACACTGGATCGCACCGTACGCGACGACGGCACATTATTCAACGAGACCGATCAGGCAGACATACGCGCCGCGATGGATACCTTTACGAACATCGCTAATATTGGCTTTTTCGAAACTACCGGCGCTGACCTTACTTTCTCGCGCGGGCCAACAGGTGATTTCGCTGAAGGTGTCGTGGGGCTGGCATGGACCGAAACCTCCGGGCAGGAATTGCTATCGAGCGAGGTACAGCTGGACGAAACGAATTTTGAAGCACTCAAACCCGGCACCCCCATGTATACCGTGTTATTGCACGAGATTGGCCATGCCATGGGGCTGAAACATCCCGGCAATTATGGCGGCGACGATGAAGGCCCATTCCTGCCACCGCCAGATGATGGCTATCACAGCACGGTTATGTCCTATAATTATTTTGCTGATAGCGTAAATGCCAGAGGCTACCCGACTGGCCTAATGCTCTATGACGTAGCCGCGCTGCAATATTTATATGGCTCCAACCAGCAATATAATAGTGGTGACAATGTCTACAGCTTCAGCCCGGACACAAACGAAATATACGCGTTGTGGGACGGCGGCGGCAACGACACGATTGTGGCCGATGTCACGTCGGGCGAGTATGGGATTACAATCGATTTGCGTGAAGGGCTGGAATATTTTTCATCCATCGGTTCCAACCGCATCTGGAATGCGTTGAATGCCCGCATTGAAAATGCCACCGGCAGCATCACCACCGACCATCTTATTGGCAATACAATGGCGAACGTCCTCACCGGCGGGCTTAGCTTTGACACGCTGGAAGGCGGCGATGGCAACGACACACTGTATGGTGGCCGCGGCGAAGCAGACAGCGAAGACAGCAATGACATCTTGTATGGGCAGGGCGGCAGTGACATCTTGTATGGTAATAGCGGCAACGACACGATTTATGGCGGTGTGGGCGTGGCCGATGCCAATGACGGCAATGACGGTATTTTCGGCGGCAAAGGCGCTGACCTTATTTACGGCAACACCGGCAACGACACTATCTTAGGGGGCGGCAACGGCGTTGACCCCAACGATTTTGCCGACGAAATCTATGGCGGCAAAGGCGCGGATCTCATTTATGGTAATGGCGGCAATGACGTGCTGTATGGCGGCGGATCGCAAGTGAGCCCCGACGATCTGATCGACCAGATTTTCGGCGGTCAGGGTAATGATACGATTTACGGCAATGGTGGCGACGACATATTACACGGACAAGCAGGCCATGACTGGATGCATGGCGGACAGGGCAATGACCGTTATGTGATTGGCAATGACCACGGCGATGATATTATCGCCAAGTTCGACGGCGCTGGAACCTTTGGCGGCGATGTCATTCAGCTCAATGCAAATATCAACGGCACCAACATCAACAATCTGAGCGCGCTGCTGGAGCACACTGTTTTCCTGAACGGTAATGCGCTGATTGATCTGGGCGCTGGCCATCAATTGACGGTGAATAATGTCAGCGAGTTCTTCACCGACGACTTTCTATTTATTTAGAAAAAAATGAAAAATTTTTTCGATTTCATGGCGCAAAAGGCCTCGCATGGTGCGGGGCTTTTTCTTTTTTGCAGGTTTTCTGCGGGTTTAAGGCGATCGCATTTAGCTAAAATTTTGTGCAAAAATCAGACACATCCCACTGAAAGTTAATATCTTTTTTACAAACCGCTGCTAAAGTGAACACGCAATACAATAAACAGAAGGAAACGATCCCCATGGTCAACATTACTGCCCAAACCACTATCGACATGTCGAACCATAATCTGGGTTTATGGAGCGAAACCCACGACGATTCGGAATATGGCGTGTCGGCCACGGCCACAGAAGTGCATGTAGCTTATAACGACGACCCAGCCTACACAGGCATCTATTACGGCACGTTTAACCCCGAGCAGTTTGGCAGCAGCGACGATGGGGCACTTGTCAACACCCTCACCGGCTTCACCGAAACCAATAGCAGCACCGGCCTGTCCTACAGCATTTCGGGCTTTTTCTTCGACTCGCTGGCAGCGTTTAATGCGTTCGACAATGCGATTGTGCTCAGCGGCGCCGATTTGATTAATGCCAGCGGCAATAACGACTTTATCCGCGGCTATGGAGGCACGGACAGCATTTTCGCCAGTGGCGGCAACGACACGATTTATGGCGGCCTGCAACGCGTGGACAGCACCGACGGTGCCGATGAAATTCATGGCGGCGACGGCGCCGACGAGATTTACGGTAATGCCGGCAGCGACCTGATTTATGGCGG
>PBPD01000016.1 GCA_002725445.1 Rickettsiales bacterium | reverse complement strand
TGTTGCGCGCGATGAGGGTGCGGGCTGCATCCAACAAGTCCTGCGTGGGAGCTGGAATGCGCAATGTGCGCAAGCCGTCTTGCAGGCGTTGCATGTGCGTGTCCCATTGATACGGGTGGCCATTATGCAGCGCGATGGTTTCAAATACGCCATCTCCAAAGCGAAAGCCGCGATTGTCGGCTGGTATAACCGCATCTTCGCTTGGCACGCACTGATTATTGACGTAGACGTATTGCATAGCATGGGTGTGCCACACTATGTGGTGTTTGGAAAGCCTATTTGAAGGAAATTATGAAGGGTATCTATTTAGGGTTGGGGAGCAATCTGGGTGATCGTGCAGCGCACATCGCCCGTGCCATTGCTGAGCTTGATAGGCTTGGAGTGAGGGTGGTGCAACAGGCGCCTATCTATGAGAGCCCTGCCATGCTGCCTGCCAATGCACCCGGCGACTGGGACATTGCGTTTTTGAATACCGTGATTGAGGTGCAGACCGATGCGGAGCCGCTGTTGTTGCTGGAAAAAGTGAAAGAAGTGGAGGCTGCTTGCGGCAGGCAAACGCGTGGGCGTTGGGGGCCGCGTGAGATTGATGTGGATATATTGAGTTATGGCATGCTGAGCCTTACATATACGGAATTGAGCTTGCCACACCCTGGCATGCATGAGCGCGACTTTGTGTTGCTGCCTTTGCGGGACATTGCGCCAGACTGGCGTCATCCGGGCCAGGGCGAGCATTTGGGCAAGCGTGTGGAGTCATTAATTGAAGCGTTGCCATCGCGTAGCGCTGTGTTGTGGGAGACGTAAACATGAGTCAGCTGGTGGCGATTGTAAATGTGACGCCGGATTCATTCTCGGATGGTGGGGATTATGAAGGCGAAGAGGTGCTGGAGCGCGTACAGGATCTGATCGATGATGGTGCGAATGTGATTGATGTGGGCGCAGAAAGTACACGCCCCGGCGCAGAGCCGATCGATTTCAATGAAGAATTTAAGCGGCTTTCGCTGCTTCTGCCCGAGATTGTGGGTATGGCGCACGCCAACGGAGTGGAGGTGAGTGTGGATACGCGTCACCCGTCCACAGCGCGCTGGGCGCTGGAAGAAGATGTCGACTGGATCAATGACGTGACAGGTTTGCGTAATGAAGATATGCGGCGAGTGTTGGCCGACGCAACTTGCCCCATAGTAGTGATGCATAGCCTGTCTGTGCCGGTGGTGAAAGACGAAGTGCTGCCCGAAGATGCAGATGTGGAGACCGTGTTTGTGGAATGGCTGGAAGACCTGCTGGAGACGATAGAAGAAGCAGGCATTGCCCGCGAGCGCCTGATTGTAGATCCTGGGCTTGGATTTGGTAAAACACCCCGCCAGACATTAGAGCTGATTCAGGCAGCAGGGCGTTTGCGTCAACTTGGCCTGCCTTTGCTCTATGGCCATTCGCGCAAATCCTTCATGTCATTATTCAGTGATGGTGAGCCGTTTGAGCGCGATGAGCTGACCTGCGCATTTTCTGCCATGCTGGCTTTGCATGGCGTGGAATATCTGCGGGTGCATGATGTTGCGTCACACAAAGCCATGCTGGACGCTTTATGAGCGACGCAACCCATCCTGATATAAGCGCTATTCTGGATACGCTCTATCATCCCGAGCTGAAAGAGATTGATCTGTCGCTGGATCGTATTAAGCGGTATCTCGACGCAGTGGGCGCACCGCATACCAAATTGCCGCCGACCATCCATGTGGCCGGCACCAATGGCAAAGGCTCAGTGGTAGCGTTTCTGCGCGCCATATTGGAGGCGGCGGGCAAAAAGGTGCATGTGTATACATCGCCACATCTGGTGCGGTTTAACGAGCGGATAGTGGTGGCAAGCAACGAAGTGGATGATGCAACCTTACTGCCGGTGCTGAAGGATATTCAGGCACGCACGCAAGAAATGCCATTGACCTTTTTTGAAGCGACAACCGTAGCGGCGTTTCAGCTATTTGCCGAACATGAGGCGGATTATTGCTTGTTGGAAACAGGCATGGGCGGACAATTTGATGCAACCAATGTGCTGGACGCGACGTTGGCGACGGTTATCACGCCTATCACAAAAGACCATGCAGAGTTTTTGGGCGAAACCATACGTGAAATTGCCTATGAGAAAGCCTGCATTATGCGCAAAGGCGTGCCTTGTATTGCCGGGCCACAATTGCCGGGTGGGGTGGAGATTCTTTCCGAATATGCCGAAAACAGGCATGTTCCGCTCTATCTCTTCAATAAAGACTGGCGGTTGATTGCGCAGCCCTCAGGCTTTGCTGTTACGTTTGAGGAAGATGGCGTCACATGCCCGGCGCCGAATTTGGCAGGTGGCCATCAGGTGGTGAATGCTGCAATGGCAGTGGTGGTCTGTGAAGTGCTGAAAGATAAGCTAGGGCTGACAGCTGAACAATTATGTGAGGGTGTGTCGCATGCCAAGTGGCCAGCGCGCCTGCAACGCCTGACAGCCGGGCCATGGGTGGAGATGTTGCCCAAGGGGCAGGAGTTATGGCTGGATGGCGGGCACAACCCTGCAGCCGGTGAAGTGGTGGCCGACTGGGCCAGTGAAAGCCCGGATGTACCATTAATTGCGGTCTGTGGCATGGTGAAAGGAAAAGATGTCGAGGGGTTCTTAACCTCAATAGCGCCTGTGTTGCGCCAGCTTTATGCGGTCGATATTCCCAATGAGCCGGCAAGTCAGAGCAAGGATATGATTGCGCAAGAAGCAGAAAAACTGGGCATTTCGTGCGAAATTGGCGCAGATATTGCATCTGCCGTTAAACAGGCCAGTGCGGCGCTGGAACAAACCGGCGGGCGCATACTGGTATGTGGCTCGTTATATCTGGCGGGTAAGGTGTTGGAAAAACATAGCTGAGTACGCTATACTAAAGGGCACATTAGATAGGATTAAAAAGTATGTCTGCTGCTAAACACCCTGTATTTTCTTCCCAATCCAAGCGTATTCATGAGCGTTTGGAGGAATATTGGGACAGTAAAAAGAATGGCCGCGCTTTTCCGTCGGAAGTGGATATTGATCCGGATGAGATTAGTGATATCTGGGAGTCGTGCTTTTTGGTTAAAGTCGAGGAGCAGGATGGCAAGCCCTATCAATATACATATTTGGGGCAGGATCTGATTTCGGCCTATGGCGATGACCAGAACGAAAAAGAAGTGTGTGAAAAGCTGGTCTACCCGTATAGCGTTTCGCTGGAGCACAAATTTGACGAAGTGGTGGAACAAAAAAAGCCGGTTATGGAAGATGCGGAGTTTACGAATTCCAATAGTATTGTGGTGAAGTATCGTTCCAGCATGTTGCCACTGGGTGAGAATGGCGAGGTAGAGTACATTATTGGTGGCATGAAGTGGAAAGGCTTCTAATAACAAAAAGCAATAACAAGGTGCGCTATGGCAGAGAATGGTGAACAACAGGATACAACGCAGGAAAGTGTCTCATCTGTAGAAGATAAGGTGCTGTCGCTTGCTGTGCCGCGCAAAGACTGGGCGCAGGGCGAGAAATCATTGTACCGTGTGTATCGCAGCCCTAAAGAATATGATGTTATCGAAGCGATGACGGCCGCAGAAGCGATTGAAAAGTCGGGTTTTTCATCGATCGTCAAGGTGATGCGCGAAAGCCCGCGTTTGTATAATGCGATTGAAGAGGCGTTGCTGGAGATTGTAAAGGATCCGATGGAACTTAAGCCCGATTTGAGTGAAGAGTCGGATGATTCAAAGATTTTATATTTTACGCCCGCGCATGATGACAGTGAAGTGCAAGCAATTGCTTTCGAAGATATGACGATTGCAGACTTGTCGACAAAACCACCGCAAGCCGCTCATGAAGCGCCTGCACAGGCAGAACAACGTGAAACGGTGGAGTTGCCTATTCAAGAGGATGCACCATCTGCGGATGAAGAAACGCGCCTTGAAACAGTGGAATTGCCAATTGAAAATGAAATAGAACCTTCGCCGACGGAGCAAGCAGGCGTTGAGGCGCAGGCTGCACCGATGGAGCAGGAAGAAGCGCCACAGCAAATGCAGGCAGAAAATCTAGAAACAGCAGACAATCCGGAAAATGCAGAAGATACGGATCGCCCGCTTACACCCGAAGAAGTAGAGGCATTGTTAGCGGAAGAGTAGGGCTATAAGTCCAGCTTTTCAGCAATTTGTTCGCCGTACAGCTCTGTTTGCTCGCGGATAAACTGGAAGCGCAGCTCAGGCTTTTTACCCATCAATTGATTCACACGCTCAGCCGTAGCATCGGTTTCCTCTTCGGTAATCATCACGCGCAGCAACGCACGTTTTGCCGGGTTCATGGTGGTTTCTTTCAGCTGTGGCGCGGTCATCTCGCCCAAACCTTTGAATCGGCCGACTTCAATTTTGCCTTTGCCCTTGGACAGTTTTTCATAGAGCGCATTTTTTTCATCGTCGGTCTGCGCGTAATAGGCTTTGTTTGATTGCGTCAAACGGTAAAGCGGCGGCTGGGCAATGTAGAGGTGACCATTGCGTATCAGCTCAGGCATTTCCTGATAGAAGAAAGTCATCAACAGCGAGGCGATATGCGCCCCATCGACATCCGCATCAGTCATAATGATGACTTTGTCGTAGCGGAGTGCAGATTCATCGTAATGGCTGCCAGAGCCGCAGCCAAGCGCCAGAATCATATCAGAGATTTCCTGATTGGCGCGAATCTTATCCAAGGTAGCACTCGCCACATTCAGGATTTTACCGCGTAGCGGCAGAATCGCCTGTGTTTCACGGTTGCGAGCCTGTTTGGCCGAACCACCCGCCGAATCACCCTCTACCAGAAATATCTCGGTTTCGTTGGCATTGCTGCGTGTACAGTCTGCCAGTTTGCCGGGCAGGCGAAGGCGTTGTGTGGCGGCCTTGCGTGCCACCGACTTTTCAGCGCGACGGCGCAGGCGGTCTTCCAGACGGCGGATCACATGTTCCAGCAGGGCGTTGCTGCTGTCAGGATTGCCGCTGAGCCAGTGGTCGAAATGGTCACGCATTGCGTTTTCCACCAGTTTGGTCGCTTCGTTGCTTACCAGCTTGTCTTTGGTTTGACCCTGAAATTGTGGGTCTTTGATGAAGAGCGAAAGGATAACGACCGCGCCGCCCAAAATATCATCGGCGGTGATCTGACCCACCTTCTTGTTGTTGGTCATCTCGCCAAACGATTTGATACCGCGATTGATCGCTGCGCGCAGGCCTGTTTCGTGCGTGCCGCCTTCAGGGGTCGGGATGGTGTTACAGAAGAAGCTGCCCATGCCATCCTGATCCAGCGGCCAGGCCACTGCCCATTCCACTCGGCCTTTGCCGTCTGCAAGGTCTGCTTCGCCTGCAAATGGTTCAGGGGTAACGGTTTTTCTACCTTCAAGTTCTAGTTTAAGAAAGTCAGCCAAGCCATTGGGGAAGTGTATTGTTTCCTGCTCTGGCACTTTGCTGTTTTCACCCAGCAGGCTTGCCGCACATTGCCAGCGAATCTCTACGCCACGGAACAAATACGCCTTGGAACGAATCAGCTTGTAGAGTTTTTCAGGGCGAAAGCGCGCCTTGTTACCAAAAATCTCTTCGTCAGGGCGGAAGGTAACAGTCGTGCCTTTGCGGTTTTTAATGGTGCCTACTTTTTCGAGCTTGGTCGTGGGGGTGCCGCGCTCATAGGTTTGACGATAGATCGTCTGATCGCGTACAACCTCTACCTCCAGCAGCTCGCTGAGGGCGTTCACTACCGAAATACCCACACCATGCAGGCCACCTGCAGTGGAATAGGCTTTGTCGCTGAATTTACCGCCTGCGTGCAGGGTGGTGAGGATCACTTCAAGCGCTGATTTATCTTTGAATTTTGGGTGCGGATCGATCGGGATACCACGCCCATTATCGTGAATGGTGATGGTGTTATTTTCACCAATTTCGATCTCAATACGGGTGGCATGGCCGGCTACCGCCTCATCCATCGAGTTGTCGAACACCTCGTTGACCAGATGGTGCATGGCGGACTCGTCATTGCCACCAATATACATACCCGGACGACGGCGAACGGGTTCCAGCCCTTCGAGAACCTCGATATCTTTAGCGGAATAGCTTTCCTGCTGGGGTTTTTTCTTGGCGCTGCCGCCTACAAACAGATCGTCACTCATAAGTCATCATATCGTTGAAAGGCGCAGTATAGTTGGAGTTTCTGTGTTGGCAAGACTTAAAGTGGCGCTCAGCCTATCTGTCCACAGGCAAATATGATTGCGCAAAATTGCGGTGTGCTGTAACAGAGTGGCATGACAAACGCAAAGCGCATGGTTGCCCGAGGCATGGCCGTTATGTGGTTGGTTAAGTGGCTGTTGCCGCTTAGCTTTTCGCTCATGGCGTCGCTGTATGGGCATAATGCCTCGGCCTTTGCGATGCCGATTTGTAGCGCCAATGGCCTGCGCTATATTCAACTGAGTGACAAGGTTGATGAAAATGGCGCGCCTGAAATGCGCCAGATCGATTGTCCGGTATGTAATTATTTCAATGTGATATCTCTGCCTGCGACCTCTTCGGCGCATGCGGCTGCTCCCAGCCTGCCAGCTGAAAGGCTGCGTGATGTGCCCGAACAGATGCAGTGGCAGAATCACACCTCGCGGTGCTATCACACGCGTGCACCCCCTGTAGCGGTCTAACCTTCTATTTTTGCTTAGATCAATTACACGCTACAGGAGAGAAATATGCGTTTTGTAATGACAAGCCTGCTGGCCGCAGGCGCAATGGCTGGTGCAGCCCATGCACAGGATCTATCTTCGTTTAAGAGTTTGCCAACAGGTCATGCCCCTATTGGGGTGATGGGCGATCACATGCATAAAGAAGGCGAGTGGATGACGTCCTATCGCTATAGCAGCATGATGATGGACGGCAACCGTGACGGCACAGACCGTTTGAGTGAGTCGGAGGTGCTGTCGAACTATATGGTGGCGCCGCAGGAAATGCGCATGGAAATGCACATGTTTGGCTTGATGTATGGGGTGAGCGATGATTTCACCGCCATGGTGATGGCGCCTTATGTGCGCAAGCAGATGGATCATGTGACCCGTATGGGCATGCAGTTTTCGACTGAAACCAAAGGGCTGGGCGATGTGAAGCTGGGCGGTATGTATCGTTTGAATGATGTGGATGACCGCGACGTCTTTCACCTCAATTTCAACGTAAGCCTGCCAACGGGCAGCATTGACGAGCGCGGTGCCACCCCTATGAACGCCAATGCCAAATTGCCTTATCCTATGCAGTTAGGCTCGGGCACGTTTGACCCGATGCTTGGCCTGACCTATGTGCATAATATGGATGGCTGGTCGCTGGGTGGGCAGGCAGATGCCACATTCCGCCTGTATGACAACTCCGAGGATTATCATTTGGGCAATAGCTATCACGCCACCACATGGCTGGCGCGTAATCTCAACGAATATCTGTCGGTGTCAGCACGACTGGATGGTACGCATTGGGAGGATATTGACGGTGCAGACCCTGAGTTGAACCCGATGATGATTGCCACCGCTGATCCGGCATTGCGTGGCGGTACACGTGTGGATGCTCTGGTAGGGGTGAATCTGCTGGCGCAGGATGGCGGGTTGAAAGATCACCGTTTGGCGTTCGAGTTTGGTGTGCCTGTGTATCAGGATCTGGATGGGCCACAGCTGGAAACCGACTATCGCCTGACGCTGGGTTGGCAATACGCGTTTTAAGCGGCGAGCTGCGCAATTTGCGCAACGGATTGGTTGACGCCCTGCATTTTTTCGCAGGGCGTTTTCCACTCAGCCAGCACCACCAGCTTTTGGTCGGCGCGTAGTTTATAGTTACGCGGGTGCGCGGCAATATGTTTGAGCAAGGCATGTGGATTATGGAAGCTGTCGCCACGGAAGGTGAGGACAGCGCCTTTTGGCCCTGCGTCAATGCGTTCTACGCCGGCTTTCTTGCATAGCTGCTTAATGCGGATAATCTCGAAGAAATGCTCCACTTCCTCCGGCATTGGGCCAAAACGGTCTACCAGCTCGGCCGCGAAGCTTTCAATATCGCCTTCATCGTGCAGGCTGGCGGCGCGGCGATATAGCCCCATACGCAGCGATAAATCACTGACATAGCTTTCGGGAATAAGCACCGAACTGCCCAGTTTTATCTGCGGGCTCCAATCGTCTTCGCCTGCATCGTCCTGTCCGGTTTGCTGGCGTTTGGCTTTTTCAACGGCTTCTTCCAGCATGTGCTGATAAAGCTCTACGCCCACTTCACGGATATGGCCGGATTGTTCGTCGCCCAGTAAGTTACCAAAGCCGCGAATGTCCATGTCGTGGCTGGCCAGATTGAAGCCTGCGCCTAATGTATCGAGCGTTTGCATGACCTCCAGGCGCTTGATGGCGTTGTTGGTCAGCTGCTTGCGGTGTGGCAGGGTGAAATAGGCATAGGCACGGGTTTTGCTACGCCCTACGCGGCCACGCAATTGATAGAGCTGAGCCAACCCTAGCATATCTGCGCGGTCAATAATCATGGTGTTGGCGGTGGGGATGTCGATGCCCGACTCGATGATCGCAGTGGAGAGTAGCAGATCATATTTGCCATCGTAAAACTCGTTCATAATCTCATCGAGTTCTTTGGGCGTCATTTGGCCGTGTGCGGCAGCGATTTTGATCTCTGGCACCAGCTCTTTCAGGTGGCTATGCAGCTCGGCCATGTATTTAATGCGCGGTGTCACATAGAAGGTTTTGCCGCCGCGGTGATACTCACGCAGGATTGCTTCGCGCACCACCAGCTCGTCATAGGGCATGACAAAGCTGCGCACGGCCAGACGGTCTACGGGCGGTGTGGTAATAAGGGATAGTTCGCGCACGCCCGTGAGCGACATTTGCAGTGTACGCGGAATCGGGGTCGCGGACAAGGTGAGCACATGCACTTGAGAGCGCATTTTTTTCAGCTTTTCTTTCTGTGCCACGCCGAAATGCTGTTCCTCATCAACAATCAATAGCCCCAGTTTTTTAAAGTCCACCTGTTTGCTCAGCAAGGCGTGCGTGCCAATCACAATGTCGACCCGCCCTTCTTTCAGATCATCGCGGGTTTGCTTGGCATCTTTGGTGGAAACCAGCCGCGAGAGCTGCCGCACCGTGATGGGGAAGTCTTTGAAACGCTCGCTGAAGTTTTTGTAGTGTTGGCGGGCAAGCAGTGTGGTGGGGGTGATGATGGCCACTTGCACTGGCTTGTCGGCACTCGCCGCTGCAAATGCAGCGCGCATAGCCACCTCGGTTTTACCAAAGCCTACATCTCCGCAAATCAGGCGATCCATCGGTGTGCCTTTGGCCAGATCATCCAGCACATCTTGTATGGCGGCCAGCTGTTCCTCGGTTTCCTGATAAGGGAAGCGGCTGACGAATTCTTCATACAGGCCTTGCGGTGGGGTTAATTGCGGGGCAGGGCGTGTCAGGCGGCGCGCGGCAATTTTTAGCAATTCTTCGGCGGCCAGCTTAATACGGTTCTTCAGCAAGGCCTTGCGTTTTTGCCAGTTCACTCCGCCCAGCTTGTCGAGTTGGCTTTCGCTGTCTTCACTGCCATAGCGGCTGATCATGTCGATATTTTCAACTGGCAGGAATAATTTATCGTCGCATGCATATACAAGCTTCAGGCAGTCGTGGCGTGTGTTGTTGACGTCGAGTGTAATCAGCCCTTCAAAGCGGCCTATGCCGTGCTCTTTATGCACAATCAGCTCGCCTTCGCTGATGGTGGCGGCCTCGGCCATGAAGGCTTCGGACTTGCGGCGGCGTTTCTGGGTGCGAATGATGCGCTCGCCAAGAATGTCCTGCTCGCTAAACACCAGCAATTGCGGGGTTTCGAAGCCGCGTTCTATCGCCAGTTCGGCAAGGCCGGGCGTTTTGGTGGTGAGTTTATGTGTCTGGCGCCAATGCGTGATTTCCTGCACATTCACACCATGCTCGGCCAGCATCTTGCGTAAGCGCTCGGCGCTGCCGGGGCTGTTGGAGGTGAAGAGGATAGGTTTGGCCGCATCGCGCACGGTGTTTTTGACGGCTGCCCACACATCGCCATTTTTTTGCTGGCGTACCGAAGCAAAGTTCTGACTATGGCGCAGGGGTAGCTGCGCTGCCTGCTCAGACGCATTCTCAGGCGGTCGGAACGGCGAGAATTCAAGCTGTGGGTGTTGCGCGTTGCGTTTCTGCCATGCCTCTGGCAGCAAATATAGCTGCGATGGCGGCAGTGCATGGTAGGGCGCGGTGTCGCCTTTTTGCTGGGCGTTGGTCTTGCGCGCATCGTAATAATCATTCAGCAGGTCGTAGCGTTCCTGGCGGGTTTGCTCGGTTTGATGATCGTGGCAAATGATGGCCGAGGGCACATAATCGAACACAGTGTCGAGTGATTCGTAAAACAGCGGCAGCCAATGCTCCATGCCGGGGTGCGTGTGACCCGCTGATATCGATTCATAGAGCGGATCGGATTTGGTAACAGCACCAAAATGCTCGCGGTAGCCACTGCGAAAACGGCTGATAGTGTCGTCATTCAGCAGCACTTCACTGACTGGCTGCAATGTGTATTCCTTCAGATGGCTGTCGCTTATCTGGCTGAGCGGATCATAGCAGCGAATAGACTCAATCTCTTCGCCAAATAAATCGAGGCGGATGCCTTCTTCTGCGCCGGGTGGGAAAATGTCGATGATGCTACCGCGCATGGCGAATTCCCCCGGCTCCATCGCCTTGGCGTTACGGTGATAGCCGTGATGCGCCAAGTAATGGCTGAGTGCGTCGACCGAGATATCCGAACCGACTTTGAGCACAAAGCTGCTTTGTTGAATCAGCGCTTTGGATGGCAGTTTTTGAATCGCAGCGCTGACGGTAGTGAAAATAAGCATCGGTTGCTTGGTGTCGGCAGCGGCCAATTGCGACAATGTGTGCAGACGCTGTGCGGTAATGTTGGTGCTCGGCGATACACGGTCATAAGGCAGGCAGTCCCATGCGGGTAGCTGGTAGCATGGCATATCGGGCGCAAAGAACTGCGCAGCCTGCGCAGCGGCCACCATGTCGCGGTCCTGATTGCTGATGTGAATAACCGGGGCGTTATGCTTGCGCGCAAGCTCGGTGAGAGCAAGGGCTTGGGTGCCATGCGGCACGCCATAGACGGTGTGGTGCTCGTCGGGTGCGAGCGGATGGATGAGGGGCGCGGGTAATAACATGATTTACGCCGGAGAGTAGTCGCGGAAATGGCGCAACCGTTCAACAATGGGAGTGAAGTCGGCGCGTTCGGGCGCTTCCTGCTCGATAATCCAATACCAGATAAGTTTGTCATCCTCTTCAAGGAAGTCTTCGAACGTATCGAGCTGTGCATCATCCATATCGGCCAGATACTCATCGCAAAAGGCGCCGAGGATCAAATCTGTTTCTCTACAGCCACGATGCCAGCTGCGATAATGCAGGCGTTTGCGGCGCGGGTCTAAAATCTCTGTCATTGTCATTCTGTTTGTGTAAAGTAAATCTTGGTGAAGATAATGCCTTTTTAGGCAGGTTCAACTATTTCCGCGCAAAAGCGGCAGGGTAAAACATAATGGATGAAGTAGCCCGCAAAGGCGATGCAGCGATTATTGTTTGTCAGAATAATGCCAAACGTACCGTAAATATTGACGATATTACCGAAGAAGCGGCGGCTATGCTGGGTTATCCGGCGGTTGAGCTGACGGGCGTGCCGTTGCAACATGTGCTCGGCGATGCGATCGTTGAGGCGATTGAAGATTATCTGGAGTTTGAAGATAGCGCGCAGGATCTGGATGAGGTGTTGGGGCGCGTGCGCAGCTTTAAGTTGAAGGCAAAAGACGGTGCATTACTGCCTGTAGATATCAAAATTGACCGCACCGAAGCGCGCGATGCGCATCATTGGTTCCGTCTGGTGGTGCTGGACGAGCGCGAAGAGCGCGAAAAAGACAGTATGCGAGAGATGCTGCAGTCCAATCTGGAAGGCCGCATGGTGCTGGACGATGTGACCGGCCTGCCTGACCGTTACTCTGCTGAACAGGCGGTGGAGTTGCTGAATAACTATATTAACAGCCACGATATGAAGGCCTGTTTTGCGATGCTGCGCGTGGATCGTCATGAAAGTAATGTGGAGCATTATGGCAAGCGGCAATGTCTGGAATTGCTGAAACATGCCGGCAATTGCTGTCGTAGTAAACTGCGTTCGGACGATATTGTCTGCCGTGTTGGCGATAACCTGCTGGCTGTGCTGCTCATGGATATCACGCCCGAGTCGGCGCGTGTGGTGCTCAATCGCCTGCGTTGGTTTATTCACCAGCACCGTATTGTGTTTGGCGGTAAGTCTGACTTTTCGGTGACGATTTCGATTGGTTTTATGCCGATGGCTGGAGAGTCTGCGTCTGATCTGCTGGGCATTGGCGAAGATGCTATGGGGGCGCTGGATTCCGATGATCGTAACAAACTGATTGACCTGAGCTAGCATGCGCCCTGCGGAACTTTTCCCGCTTTTTACCGATGTGGCCAACCTGAAAGGGGTGGGGCCTGCGGTACGAAAATCGCTTAACCGCTTGCTGGGCTATGCCAGCCCGTTTATGGAGCAGGATGCCACTGGCAAAGCGCCTGTGGTGCGCGATTTGCTGTTTCACTTGCCCACAGGGGTGGTGGACAGGCGCAAGGTCTTCACCATTGCCGAAGCGCCGCTGGATGGGGTGGCAACGCTCATCGTCACCGTGGATAAGCATATGCCAGGCCCGCCCGGCAGACGTGCAGGCCGCAGGCCGCCTTATCGCATTCAGTGTCATGACGAGAGTGGCGATATGCAGCTGGTGTTTTTCAATGCGCGGGGGGATTACCTAACCAAGCAATTTCCTGAAGGCCAAAAACGCGCCATAAGCGGCCGCTGCGAGCGGTTTGACGGCTCGGTGCAGATGACACATCCCGACATAGCCGTGCCAGTGGAGCAGTTGGAGCAGGTGGCGCGGCTGGAGCCAACCTATCCGTTGACCTATGGCATTAGTAACAAGATGCTGCTGAAATTGATGGCACAGGCGCTGGCAAAAGTGCAGCCATTGCCTGAATGGCTGGAAGATGCTGTGCGCCAGCAAAAGGGGTGGCCGGCGTGGCATGAGGCCTTGCGCAGCTTGCATGCGCCAGAATCGCTGGATGCGTTCGCCGAGAATAGCCCCGTGCTGCAACGGCTGGCCTATGATGAGATATTGTCCAACCAGTTGGCGTTGGCGTTGATTCGCACCGAAGAGCGTAAAGAAGCGGGTGTTGCGATTGAAGCGAATGACCATTTGCGCGATGCGACCATTGCACAATTGCCTTTTACACTGACCAAGGGTCAACAGGATGTGCTGGCCGAGGTCGATGCCGACATGGCATCGGGCAATCGCATGTTACGCCTGCTGCAAGGGGATGTAGGAAGTGGAAAGACGTTGGTGTGCCTGCTGGCGATGTTGCGCGTGGTGGCGGCAGGCAAACAATGTGCATTGATGGCACCCACGGAGTTGCTGGCGCGCCAGCATGCAGCAAGCATCGCACGGATGTTGGAAGGGATAAATGCCAGCTCGGCATTGTTGACAGGCAAGATGCCCAAGAAAGAGCGCGACGCGGTAATGGCACGGGCACAAGCGGGCGAGGTGGATATACTCATTGGCACACATGCGTTGTTTCAGCAGGATGTGGCGTTTAAGGATTTAGCGCTCATTGTGATTGATGAACAACATCGTTTTGGTGTGAATCAGCGCCTTGCGCTGGCATCCAAAGGTGACAGGCCGCATTTGCTGCTGATGACCGCAACCCCTATTCCGCGCACACTCACCATGACGGCCTACGGCGATATGGATACCTCGCAATTGACAGAAAAACCCGCTAACCGCCTGCCGATTGATACGCGCACCGTAAACCGTGACCGCATAGACGAGGTGGTGCAAGGCTTGCAGCGCGCATTGAGCCAGGGTGCAAAAGCCTATTGGATTTGTCCGCTGATTGAAGAATCTGAGGAGACAGATAGCTTTTCTGCCACAGGAGATCTGGCGGCGGCCGAAGAGCGCCACCGTGTGCTGCAACGCATTTTGGGCGAGCGGGTGGGCTTGGTGCATGGTCGTATGAAGCCGGCCGAACGCGAAGAGGTGATGCAAGGCTTTGCGGGTGATCACTATGATGTGCTGGTGGCCACTACAGTAATTGAAGTTGGGGTGGATGTGCCGGATGCGACCATCATTGTGATTGAGCAGGCCGAGCGATTTGGGTTGGCCCAGCTGCACCAGCTGCGTGGGCGAGTAGGGCGCGGCGACAAACAATCGAGTTGTCTGCTGCTTTATAGCTCGAAATGCAGCGATATCGCCAAGGAACGTCTGCGCGTGATTCGCGAAACCAATGATGGTTTTCGTATTGCGGAAGAGGATCTGTTGTTGCGTGGTGCGGGCGATGTGCTGGGCACGCGCCAAAGCGGATTGCCGCAATTCCGGTTTGTGGATTTTGCCGTGCATCGCGAGCTGATTTTGATGGCACGCGACGATGTGAAATTGCTGCTGCATCGTGACGCGCAGCTGCAAGGCGCGCGCGGTAAAGCGGTGCGCCTGTTATTGGCGTTGTTTGGCTATGATCGGGCGGTGGATTATTTGCAGGCAGGCTAAGGCTAGTTAGGCCTGCAAAAGCTGAAGCACAATGCGTGCCGCTTTGCTGCTGGCGGTTTCCGGCTCTTCCATGCCGAGCTTTTTCAAACCCGCATAAAATGCTTCGCGTTGGGTGGCTCGGCGATGCTTGTCTTTGAACAGAGAGTCCAGCTCTTTGGCCAGCAAATCAGGGCGGCATTGCTCTTGCAGCAATTCTGGCACCACCTCTTTCTCGCACAGAATATTGATCAGGTTGACATACTCGGTCTTAACGATGCGTTTCGCGATCATATAGCTGAGTGGATTCACACGGTAGGTCGTGATCATCGGTAGGCCTGCTAATGCGCATTCCAGGCTGATCGTGCCCGACTTTGCCAGCGCGATATTACTGTCGATCATGGCGGCACGTTTTTCCACCTCGTCGGTGACGATATGGGGTTTTACGGGCCATTTTTCGGCGTGTTTTTCAATCAAAGGCAGCAAGTGCGGCTTGGTGGGAAGCACGACTTTCAAATTCTGGTGCACAAAGCTCAGCTTGTGCACAGCCTCGCGGAAAATACTGAGATGTTTTTTCAACTCGCCTACGCGGCTACCGGGCATCACAGCAAGCAGGCAGGTTTCATCGTCAATGCCTTGCGCGATGCGATAGGTGCCTTTTTGCGGCTTATCTTTCCAGCCTTCTACCACCGGGTGTCCCACAAAGCTGGCCTGCATGCCTTCTGCTTCAAAGTAAGGCGGCTCAAAAGGCAAAATGCAAAGCTGATAATCGAACAGGTTGGCTACCTTCTTGGCGCGTTCTGGTTTGTATGCCCAGACCGTCGGTGCCACGTAATGCACCAACGGGCATTGAATGCCATGTTTGCGCAGTTGCTTGGCCACCCGAAAGGTAAAGCCGGGAGAGTCGATTGTGATAACCAGATCGGGCTGTTTCTTTTCGATGTCTTCGACGGTTTGCTTGATACGTTTCAGCAGATTAGGAATATGCGGCACTATCTCTGCAAACCCCATCATAGACAGTTCCTGCATGGGGAAGAGGGGGAACATGCCTTCGTTGAACATATGTTCGCCACCAATGCCTGAGAAGCGTGGCTGATTGCCCATTTGTTCTTTCAGGGCGGCCATTAGCTTTCCGCCCAGCGCGTCGCCAGAGGCTTCGCCCGCAATAATATAGATCAAGGGTGCATCGTCGCTCATATCGGCTACTCCACTGAAAAACCTACAACGAAAATACCTAGCTCATCCGCACGTTTTGCAATTTCTCTACGGTCGATCATCAGCGATCCGCCCGCCTCGGCCGCAATGCCTGCAAGCCCTGCCTTAGCCACGTTTTCCACGGTGTTTATGCCGATGGTTGGCAGATCAACCCGTTTTTCCTGATTGGGTTTTTTTACCTTCACCAACACGCCGCCGCGTTCTTCCACTTTCAAATCAGCGCAGCGTTTGATCAGGTTGTCGGTGCCTTCCACGGCTTCTACACCCAGCACTTGATGGTTTTGCACCACCACCGATTGTCCAATATCCAGCTCGCCGATGCCTTTGGCAATCTGCGCGCCAAACTCAATGTCGGCTTGCGCTTTTTTGTCAGGGTATAGCCCGCCAATCAGGCCTTCGGGGGTGAGGATATCGTCAACTACTTCGTCAGCTCCCACCACTTTGAACCCTTCTTCTTCCAGAAAGGTGATGATGCCGCGTAGCAGCTCGTCATCGCCAGTGAAGAGGTTGGAGCCAAGGCGTGCCAGCAGTTTGGTGGCTTTCAGATCGGGGCGCAGGTTGGAGAGTTTGGGGCGGGTCACTTTTCCTGCCAGCACCAGTTCTTCTGCGCCTTCGTCGCGCAATAGCTGAATGGCTTTGCCAATGGCGCCGAGGCGCACCCATGCGTGTGAAATATGCTCTACGGTTTCTTCGTCGGCTGCGCCTTCCAGTGCCACCACAAAAAATGGACGGCCACGGCGCATGCAGTTTTGGATGATACGGCGGGGCAATTCGCCCTTGCCAGCAATTATGCCAAGTTTGGGTTTGTCACTGCCGCTAGCCGTAGCTTGCGCTTCCATATTAAGCAACCTCAGACTGTTTAGGTTTGGGGGTGCAGAATTTACGTGACGAATCAGAATCGAGGAAGCCTAGCACTTCTTTCACTGCCGGGCTGTTATATTTGTTGCGAGCCTGTTCAGCGCGCTCAGCAAGCGTGCCAGTGGTGCCCTCGAAAATCTCTTTATAGGCATTGCGTAATTCGTGGATAACGTCGCGCTCAATGTTGCGGCGCTTCAGCCCTACGAGGTTTAACCCTGCCAGATCAGCGCGCTCACCCATAACCGAGCCATAAGGGATTACGTCTTTTTCAACACCGGACATGCCGCCAATGATCGCGAACTGGCCAATGCGTACAAACTGGTGAATAGCCGCCAGACCACCAATGATCGCACCGTCGCCCACTTCTACATGGCCGGCCAGTGTGGCGTTGTTGGCCAGAATGACATGGTTGCCGACTTTGCAGTCATGCGCTACGTGGCTGCTCATCATAAACAGGCAGTTATCGCCTACTTGCGTTAGCATGCCGCCGCCCTCGGTGCCGGGGTTCATGGTCACATGCTCGCGGATTACGTTGTTTTTACCGATAATCAGTTCGGACGGCTCGCCGTGGTATTTGAGGTCTTGCGGTGCGTGGCCGATGGAAGCAAATGGAAAAATCTGCGTGCCATCACCGATTTGGGTGCGGCCACCAATGCTGACATGTGAGTGCAGCACCACATTTTCACCCAGCGTTACATCTGCGCCAATCACACAGTAGGGGCCGATTTTCGCGCTGTCGGCGACATTAGCGCCGTCTTCGATAATTGCAGTTTCGTGAATCAAGCTCATGCTTATACGTCATCCATAATCATTGCAGAATAGGTGGCGTCTGCCACTTTCACACCGTCTACTTCGCCGATGCCTTCGAATTTCCAGATATTACCGCGGCTTTTGATCACATTCACGTGAATGCGCAGCTGGTCGCCCGGCACAACAGGCTTGCGGAAGCGCGCATTATCAATGGTCATGAAATAGACGATTTTGCCGCGTGAGGCTTCGCCCAGCGTGTGCACTACCAATGCACCAGCGGTTTGCGCCATTGCTTCCACAATCAGCACGCCCGGCATCACCGGATGGCCGGGGAAGTGACCCGGAAAATGCGGCTCGTTATTGGTGACATTCTTGATGCCCACGCAGGATTCGCCCGGCTTTACATTCACCAAACGGTCTACCAGCAAAAATGGGTAGCGGTGCGGGATCATTTCCTTGATCTCGTTGACATCCAGTATGGGTAGCTCTGGATTTAAGGTATATTCTATGCTCATTTGCTCCTCATGCGGTGTTTAATGAGTTTATTTAATGCAATGACCTGCCGTTTCCAAATTTTTTCTGGCACAGCGGGGTAACCGCCGACACTTTGTCCGGGCTCTATGTCGCGCATGACGCCAGCTTTTGCGGCCACACGCGCGCCTGCGCCAATGGTGAGGTGGCCTGCAATACCTGTCTGACCCGCCATCACTACGCCGTCGCCCAATGTGGTACTGCCGGAAACGCCACTTTGCGAGACGATCACTGCGCTTCGGCCTATTTTTACGTTGTGGCCAATTTGCACAAGATTATCGATTTTGGTGCCAGCGCCGATTACGGTGTCGGGGCCTGTGCCTCGGTCAATACAGGTGCCTGAGCCGATTTCCACACCGTCTTGCACGATCACACGCCCCAGCTGGGGCACTTTGGCATGGCCGGCCGCGCTCATAGCAAAGCCGAAGCCATCCTGACCAATATGCACACCACGGTGAATGATGACGTGGCTGCCAATATCGGCGTGGCTAATGGTGCTGCATGCGCCAATACGGGTGTTCTCGCCCACATGCACGCCTTGATGCAATACGGCATTTGCACCAATGATGCAGCCTTTGCCAATGCGCACACCAGCCTCCAGTACGGCGCCTGGAGCAATGGAACACTCTTCCGCTATGTCTACATTTTCTGCAATGTGTGCCTGCGGCGAAATCGCACTGTCAGATGCGGGCAGGGGGTAAAATTGCTGGGCGGCTAATGCATAGGCGCGGTAGGGATCGTCGCTGACGAGTAATGCTGCAGCGCTAGGCGCTTTATCAACATGTTTGCTATGCACGAAAATGGCTGCCGCACGGCTTGCGGAGAACTGTTGGACATATTTAACGTTGTCCAGAAAGCTTAGATCCTTCTGACTCGCTTTATCCAATGGTGCAACATCATGCACTTCTAGTGCAGGTTCGCCCTGCTGCAGGGTAGCACCGGTCAGCTCGCACAATTGCGCGAGCGTGAACGGGCCATGATTGGAGAAAAAACGAGGGTCTGCCATGAATGCCTGCGTATGCTACATTTGCAGTTTTAGGCTAGGCAGACGCTTGTTCAGGCGTGATAGCACTTCGTCGGTGATATCCAGCGCATCGTTGGCGTAGATCACTTGCGACGAGGAGATGACCATATTGATGTCTTTCTCTTTCGCGATCTCGCTGGTAACAGCTACCAGATTTTTCTGAATATCAGACAATGCACGTGCAAATGCTTTGTCGAGTGTAGCACGCTTGGTTTGCACTTCTTTCTGTGCGGTGGCAGCTTTTTGACGGAAATCACGGTATTTCTGTTCAAACGCTTCCTGAGACAGTACGGAGCGTTGCTTGGCCAGTTCCTGATCTTCCTTTTGCAGTTCTTTCTCTTTCGCATTCAGCGTTTGCTGGAACGCTTTCTGCTGTGCTTCGACTTCTTTTTTGATGGCTTGCGCCGCAGTCGATTTGCTGATTACTTCCTGTGCGTTAACAACCGCAATCTCTTCGGCTTGTGCGGGAGCGGCCATCAATGTGCTTGCAAATAAAGCGGCACAAAGAGCCAGCATGTGGGTGCGCATACGTAAAGTCATAACTATCCTCATTTATTGTGAGCCTGATTAGGCCACTAGGTTGTAACGCGCCGTCGGGCGCGATGCAAATGCATTCTCAGCTGATTAGAAGCGCGTGCCGAAGCTGAAGCGGAAATTCTCGGTGATGTCGTAATCTTCTTTGACGAATGGGCTCGCAAAGTCGATACGGATCGGGCCGAACGGTGATGCCCAGCCAATGCCGACGCCGCCCGCAACACGCACCGATGTGTCATCTACCACCTCGGGGCCTGTATCATCCACATCCCACAAGCTACCTGCATCGACAAAGAGTGCGCCAGTGAAGCCAAGCTCTTCTGGCAAGCCAAGCGGGAATTGCAGTTCGGCTGTGGCGGTGTAGTAGGTGTTACCACCCAGCGCATCTTCGGTGGTGATGTCGCGTGGGCCAATACCGGAATTGTCGAAACCGCGCAATTCACGCCCACCCACGAAGAAGCGGTGCTGAATCTCGATGTCATCATCCAGCGCATAGATATGGCCGCCTGATGCAGCGGTCAGCAAGGTCCATTTTTCGGCCAGCGGAATGTAATATTCGGTTTGTGCTTCATGGCGCAGGAACTGCGCATCGCCACCGAGGCCAGCGACTTCCTGATTCAAACGCCAGTACCAGCCAGAGGTTGGTTGGAAACGATTGTCGCGGTCGTCATAGGTGAAGGCGTGGCCAATGAGCGAGGTGGAGCTTTTGCCTTCCTGATCGCGCACGAAACGCGATGCATCGTCACGCACATTGGTGATTTCATTTTCTTCAAACGAATATTTGATGTTGTGACGCAAGCGCTCAGAAAGCTTGTAGCCCAAGCGCAGTGCACCACCGATGGAGTCGCGGTCAAACGAACTTTCCGAACGGAAATCCTGTGTGGTCTTGAACAGGTCGAAGCCTGCCGCTACTTCGCGGTTTAGGAAATACGGCTCGGTAAAGCCAATATCGAATTGTTGGCGTTCTGCCGCCAGCATCGCGCGGAAACGCAGGTCCTGACCACGGCCGAGCAAGTTACGCTCACGTATGCCGAAATCAGTCAATGCGCCGTCGGTGGTCGAGAAGCCAGCGCCGAAGCTAACTTCGCCAGTAGATTTCTCTTCTACATCCACATTGACGATGGTTTTGTCTTCGCTGTCGCCTGATGTGGTTTCGAACGTCACTTTTTCGAAGAAGCCCAAATTGTTCAGGCGTTGCTCAGAGCGTTTCAGCTTGGAGCTGTTATAGGGGTCGCCTTCAGCAATACGGAATTCGCGGCGGATGACTTCGTCGATGGTGCGCACATTGCCTGTGATATCGATGCGGTCAACATAGACGCGCGGGCCTTCTTCGATGTGGTAGGCCAGCTCGATAGTGCCGTCATCTTCGTTGCGCTCCAGCTTTGGCTCGATATCTACGAATGCGAAGCCTTTGTCACCCAGCTTCTCCACCATGTTTTCAATGGTGTTTTCCACTGCAGTTGCATTGTAGCGTTCACCCTCGATGGTGGTAATGTCTTCTTTGAAATCAGGTAGTTTTTGTTTTTTAGCCAGTTCGCCTTCCACACTTACATTGCTTAAAGTGTAAGGCTGCCCTTCCTCAATCGTGTAGGTGAGGTAGAATGCATCGCGGTCTGGCGTCAGCTCAGCAATGCCTGATTTTACCTTAAAGTCGGCATAACCCTCGGACAGATAGAAACGACGCAGCAATTCTTTATCATATTCCAGACGGTCGGGATCATACACATCGCTGCTGGTAAGCAGTTTGTAGAACGCGGTTTCTTCCGAGCTTACGACTTTGCGCAATGTAGCACTGTCAAATGCACTGTTGCCAATGAAATTAATGCGATCAATATAGGTTTTTTCGCCTTCTTCGATCTCATAGACCAGATTAACGCGGTTTTGTTCCAGCGTGATGATTTTTGGATCGATTTTGGCGGAGTAGCGGCCACTGCGGCGATATACGTCCAGCAGGCGCTTCACATCATTTTGCACTTTAGTGCGGGTGTAAATGGAGCGCGAACGCAGATTGATCTCTTTTTCGAGATCTTCATCATCCATTGCGTCATTGCCTTCGAAGGCTACCTGATTGATGCTTGGGTTTTCAATCACGCGTATATTTAGTGCGTCGCCATTAAGGCCAATGATGGCATCGGCAAAGAAGCCGGTTTCATACAGGTTTTTCAATGCCTGATTCAGCTCGCTCTGCGAGATGACTGAGCCTTCGCTGATACCCAGATAGGTTTTGATGGTGCTGCTCTCGATACGCTGATTGCCATCGATGGCTATGCGGTTAATGCGGATGGCATCGGCTTGCGCAGACGGGGTGTTCAGCTGGGCATAGGCAGGAAGCGAGGACACTGCAGTCGTCATACACAGTGCCGCACAAAAATGCTTAAAAGAAGTCACAGGCGTTTTGTCACACATGTTATTATTATTGGGCTTTAGGTGTGAGGGATATAGCCGCAATAATCAAGCAGAATATGGGGCTTATTCACAGCCAAAAATTGGCAATATCGTTGTAGAGCGTAAATGCCATGAGGGTGATGATGATGGCAAAGCCGAAGCGGAAGCCCCATTCCTGAAATTGCTGTGCCATAGGGCGACCTTGTACGGCTTCCACCAGATAATACATGAGGTGACCGCCATCCAGCAGTGGAATAGGGAATAGATTGATAAGCCCCAAATTAACGGAAAGCAGCGCAATAAACCACAAAATCATACGGAAGGTTTGTTGCCATGTGTCACCGCTTTGCGTCACCTGACCCGACAAATGCGCAATGCCCACAGGGCCTTTTAGCTCGCTTGCGGTGCGATTGCCTGTGACAATTTGGCCGACGACTT
>PBPD01000015.1 GCA_002725445.1 Rickettsiales bacterium | reverse complement strand
TCAAGACCGACAGGCAGCTTGCCCCGCCATTTTCATATTGCCGTGCCAGATCCGCAGGCGAGAAATCTTCGCGGATCAGCCCTTTGCTGGGCGATGCTTTTTTGATTTCGGCAATCACGGCTACACCATAGTTGCTGGCATGCAGCTTCAGGCGTTTGTAAAATCCGCGTGGAGCGGGGCTAATGCGCACTTCCCGTTCCAGATCAGACAGGGGCTTTGCCTGTTTGCAGTTTTCCACATGCGCACGCTTTTTCTCGCAAATTTCGGCTAGAATATCGGACATGCTACACCCCCTGACTGCATTTTATCCATTGCTGCAGGGTAGTATGTGCACGGTTAGAGTCAATCGCTTCCGCTGCCAGTGCTACACCTGCCTGCAAATCATCCACTTTGTCGGCCGCTTTTAGCGCCGCCGCCGTATTGAGTAGCACCGCATCGCGGTAGGCTGACTCAGCGCCTGTCAGTACGGCCATCAGCGCATCGGCGTTTTCTTCCGCATCGCCGCCAATCAATGCATCGATTGGATGTGCAGATAGTCCGGCATCATCAGGGGTGACGGTGAATTCGGATAGCGCGCCATCTTCCAGCGCACACACATAGGTTTCACCGCTGATACTCATTTCATCCAGCCCGTCAGCACCATGCACCACCCATGCGCCTTTTATGCCCAATTCCTGCAGCACTTCGGCCAGCACACGGCATAGCGAGCGGTCGAAGACGCCAAGCAATTGATAATCGATGGAAGCCGGGTTTAACAATGGCCCGAGAATGTTGAAAATAGTACGTGTGCCAATCGCTTTGCGGGCACTGGCCACGTGTTTCATTGCGCTATGAAATTGTGGCGCCATCATAAAGCAGATACCCGCTTCGTTGAGGCATTGCTCCAGCGTTGCGACATCGCCATCCAGCTTTACGCCCAAATGTTCCAGCACATCGGCACTGCCCGATTTGGAGGAAACCGAACGGTTGCCATGTTTGGCCACCGGCAGACCGCACGCTGCCAGCACGACGGCTACGGTAGTCGAGATGTTGTAGGTGCCTTTTGCATCGCCGCCTGTGCCGCACGTGTCAATAGAGCCTTCGGGCGCGTTCAGGGTTACAGCGCGCTTGCGGATGGCTGTGACAGCACCCAGAATCTCGTCTTTGGTTTCGCCTTTATCGCGCAAGGCCGTCAGCAGTGCGATGATGGTCTCGTCATCCACATCGCCAGAAAGCAGCTGCTCAAACGCGGATTCCGCTCCGTTACGTGTTAAATGCTGGCCGCTCTGGGCGCGGGTGATGAATGTGTGCAGGTCGTGCGTCATTACAGCAGGTCGAGGAAGTTTTTCAGCAACGCATGCCCGTGGTGCGACGCGATGCTCTCAGGGTGAAACTGCATGCCATGAATTGGCTTTTCTTTGTGTGACAGCCCCATAATGATGCCGTCGTCTGTTTCAGCTGTTATCTCCAGCACATCTGGCAGGCTTTCGCGTTCCACAATAAGCGAGTGATAGCGCGTGGCCGTGAAAGGTGAGGGAATGTTTTTGAATATATGCGCATCGGTATGTTGGATGTCGCTGGTTTTGCCGTGCATCACGTAGGGTGCGCGGATGACCTTGCCACCAAATGCCTGCCCAATCGCCTGATGGCCCAAACATACGCCCAGCACAGGCACGTTTGCTTTTTCTACCACTTCCAGACACACACCTGCATTGTCAGGATCCGCCGGCCCCGGCGAGATCACAATGCCTTTTGCGCCCTTGCTGAGCATTGTATCGGCCGTTGCAACATCGTTGCGGATCACCTCAACCTCGGCGCCCAGTTCGGCCAGATAATGCAACAGGTTATAGGTGAAGCTATCGTAGTTATCGATTAGTAGCAGCATGGTCGGCTCATATAAATTTAATGGCTTGTTCGGCAGCACGCATCACCGCCTGCGCCTTGTTGACAGATTCATCATATTCAGCTTGTGGATCGCTGTCGGCCACCACGCCGCCGCCCGCCTGCACGTGCAATTTACCATCCTTCATCAGGCCGGTGCGCAGCATGATGCAGGTGTCCATGGAACCATCGGACGAAAAATACCCCACACAGCCCGCGTAGAAACTGCGGCGTGTTGGCTCCAGCTCGTCAATAATTTCCATCGCGCGAATTTTGGGTGCGCCGCTGACCGTACCTGCCGGGAAGCCGCCCACCAATGCGTCGATGGCGTCATGGGCGGGGTCAAGCTCGCCTTCCACGTTCGAGACGATATGCATCACATGGCTGTAATGCTCGATGATCATTTCCTGTGTTACTTCCACCGTGCCGGGTTTGGCTACACGCCCCACATCGTTGCGCCCCAAATCCAGCAACATGAGATGTTCTGCTTTTTCCTTCGGGTCATTCAGCAAGTCTTCGGCCAGTGCGGCATCTTCTGCGCGGTTGCTGCCGCGTTTGCGGGTGCCGGCAATTGGGCGGATGGTCACTTTGTTATCACGCAGCCGCACCAGAATTTCAGGACTGGAACCGATCAGGCTATAATCGCCGTAATGCAGGAAGAACAAAAACGGCGAAGGGTTCATATGCCGGAGCGAACGGTAGAGTGCCAGTGGGTGTAGGTCAAAATCGGCTGAAAAGCGCTGTGATGGCACTACCTGAAAAATGTCACCCGCGACGATATATTCTTTGGCTTTCTCCACCATGGCGAAATAGTCGTCCTTGCTCATGTTGGAGGTGAAATCAATAGGGGTGGTTTCGCGGTCGGTGAAGTAATTGCGCTGGTCAATCGGCCCTTGCAAGGTGCGCATTGTGTCGTCAATGCGCTGGCAGGCTTTGTTGTATAGTGCCTCTGCCTGCGATGCATCGAAGCCTTCCGCCCACACAGGTGTGGCCAGATAAATCACCCCATCCACCGAATCAAATACCAGCATCAGCCCCGGCCGCATAAAACAGGCATCGGGAATATTGGTGGTGTCAGGGTTGGCATCGGGCAGGCGCTCCATCTGCTTTACCATGTCATAGGCCATATACCCAATCAGGCCGCTTGCAGCCGACGGGATTTCTTCTGGCATATCCATCTGAATGGATTTCACCTGCGCCCGTAGCGAGCTAAGACTATCTTCCCAGCATGGCTCGAAACTGTTTTCATGGAAAGGTGGGGTGCGGCTGATTTCGGAGCGGCCGCCTACCGAGCGCCACATCAAATCAGGCTCCAGTCCGATAATCGAATAACGCCCACGCACTTCGCCACCTTCGACCGATTCCAGCAAAAAAGCAGGCTTGCTCTTATCCATCAGTTTCAGCATCGCCGACACAGGGGTCTCCAGATCGGACACCACACGCGTCCACACCAGTTGCGATTTGCCCGCTGCTAGCTGTGCTGTGAAATCATCGAGGGAAGGGTGAAACGTGGTGTTAGATTGGATCATTGCAGTAATTGGGCGAGTATGTCTTGATTAATGCTTACGCCGTGCGCCTGACGCAGCGCGACGATATATTGCGAATAAAGCTCTTCTGGCATGGCCTGCTTTAGCTCTGAGCGGATTTCTGCCAGATCAGCCGCGCTTGGGTCATCTTCGGCGGGGAAGATATCGCTTAACACGCCCACTGCATATTCGCCGTTAGGGAGCGGATACGCATTGGTGATGTCCCCCTCCTGCAGATTAAACAGCTCCATCACAAACCCGGAGGTGAGGATTTTATCCTTCAATGCAGAGTTATTGGTAACCGTGTCCTGATAACGTGCGATACGTCCAGTGGATTGTGTGCTTAATCCTTCCTCACGCAATGTATTAGCAGGGTCTTCAGCGGTTTTCAGCTTGGCGGCAATGGCTTGTGCTTTTACGCGCAATTTCTGGGCGCGTTGCTGTTTTTTCCACGCGCTGGTGAGTTGCGCGCGCACTTCGTCCAGCGCAGGCTGACGCTCGCCAATGATCGACTTGGTCTGAATGAGGAAATACTCATTGTCATCGCTCAAAGCCAGACGCGAGGTTTCGTTGACGCCGAGGCCAAAGCCGGTTTGCAGGGCTGCGTTTGGCAATGCATCTACTTCCAGCGCTTCTTCCTGTTGATTCAGACCATTGGCATCTACAGGGCCAATTTCTGTGATCGTGGCATCCAGTTGTGCTGTTTCAAACGCTTCTTCCAGTGTTGCGCCACCTGCCAGCGCGTCATCCAGCACGTTGGCGGTTTTGCGCACATGGGTTTCGCTTGCTGCAGCCACATATTGATCAATGATCGCGTCTTTCACTTCGTCCATTGGTTTGGTCTGGGCGGGGGTGACGTCTTTCACCAAAAATACATGCCAGCCAAATGCGGTTTCAATCGGGTTGGTGAATTGTCCGGCCTCAACCGAAAATACCGGGTCTTTCGCCTCGTCTGGCAGACTTTCATAGGCCACATTGCCCAAAGCAGTGTTGTCTGCATTTACTGGTGGGTAGGTACTAATCACGGATTCCGCTGCTTTGCCTTCCAGCAATTGCTTATACGCTTCCGTCGCTTCTGACTCGGTCTTATACAGCCATTGCTCCACGTTGCGTTTTTCAGGCACAGTGAACATCGACTGATTATCTTCATAATATTGTGCGATGTCTTCTTCGGTTACGTTGGCGCGTACTTGTTGGGTGAGCGCAGTTGCCGGCACAGATGCGATGCGAATAGTGCGGTATTCCGGCTGAATGTAGGCAGCGGCGGTGGCATCATAAAATTCCTGCAATTCGTTGTCAGTTGGCTCATCTGCGCTAATGTCCTGACCGCCTATCAGAATAATATCAGCCGCGCGCTCTTCTGCCCGCGCTCTATAGAGTGCTTTTACGATGTCGTCCGAAATCAGCGGTGATACGAAAAACATATCGCGCAGAATGTCGGCAGAGAGGTTTTCGCGTAATGTCGCCAGATACATCGCTTCGTTCATTTGATTGGTCTGCAATGACAGGGCAAAGCGCACACGGTCGAACGAGCCATCTTCTTTCTGGAAGGCCGGATTGTTGCGGATATGGCGCAATAGTGCGTCGTCGGAAATACGCACACCCAACTGTTTTGCTTCCTGCTCCAGCAGGCGGCCATTGATCATTTGTTGCAACAGCATCAGCGGTAGCTGTGTTTGTTGCATCATTTCCGGTGTCATTAAATCACCATAGCTTTGCTGAATTTTTTGCAGGCTCACCTGAAATTCCTGTGCGGTAATCACATCGGCACCGGCGGTGGCAAGCGTTGCGTTAGCGCCGCTATCGCGGAAAATATCGCCAATGCCCCACAAAGCGAAGCTGGCTACCAATAAAAACAATAATGCCTTGGCAAAAATGGAGGATGCACCTTTACGTAAACCGCGTAACATAAAAATCCCGACTTGAGTGTTAAGTGAAATTCGCTAAACCTAAGTGCGCAGGTGTACACCAGCGCAGTGAAATGTCAAAGAGTTTGCGACCCAGTTATGAACGAAACAACCTATATAATCGGCAATTGGAAAATGCATGGTGACGCGGCCAGTGCCAAAGAGCTGGCGGCGGCGAGCGCCGCTGCTGCTACAGACGAAAAGGTGCAAGTGGTGTTGTGCCCGCCTGCCTGTTGGCTGCGCGATGTGCAGCAAGCGCTGAACGGCAGCGCAGTGGCACTTGGCGGGCAGGATTGCCATTATGAAGAAGCCGGGGCACATACAGGCGATGTGTCTGCCAACATGCTGAAGGCCTTGGGCTGCGGGTATGTGCTGGTAGGGCATTCCGAACGTCGCCAAAACCATCACGAAAGTGATTCTCTGGTGCGCAGCAAGGCCGAAGCTGCGCTGAAAGCCGGGTTGACGCCGGTTATTTGCGTGGGCGAAACCTTACAGGAAAAAGAGAGTAAGCAAACCAGCATTGTACTCGACAAACAGCTGCATAAATCTGTGCCTGAGGGGCGTGTGCAGGATGTGATTATTGCATACGAGCCTGTATGGGCGATTGGTAGTGGCAAAACCCCTACCACAGAAGAGATTGGGCAGGTGCATGCGCACATCAAAGCCTATTTCCCGGCCGATAAATCGGGTGACAAGCAGCCGACAGTCGTGTATGGAGGCTCGGTTAAATCAGCGAATGCCGTCGAAATTCTGGCTCAGAATGAAGTGGATGGTGTGCTGGTAGGCGGTGCCAGCCTGAAAGCTGACGACTTTGAAACCATAATAAAAGCGGGTACAAACTAGCCATGGAATTTGTTTTACTTATTATTCACGTCATTATTGCGATCGCTCTGATCGGTATTGTACTGGTGCAGCGCAGCGACACAGACGGATTTGGTATGGGCAGTGGCAGCGGTGCCAACCTGCTTTCAACACGCGCGAAGGCCAGCTTTTTGACACGCGGAACGGCAATTCTGGCGACGTTGTTCATTGTGAATTCTCTGGTGTTGTCCATTTTGGCGGCAAACCGCACCGATACCTCGCTGATCGACCGTATCGAAGAGGCGAATGAGCCTACGTTAGAGATGAATGTGGAAGATGTGAAAGCGCCAATGGGAGCACCAGTAGAAGGGGGAGCTGAAGGCGAAGCCACACCTGCCGCACCAGTTGCACCAGTAGAGCCGCAAGTGCCGCAAGCAGAATAAGTAAAGGAAAGACTGAAAAAGACGATGGCTAAATTTATCTTCATTACCGGTGGTGTTGTTTCTTCTCTGGGTAAGGGGCTGTCTTCTGCCAGTCTGGGTGCGCTTTTGCAGGCACGTGGCTACAAGGTGCGACTGCGCAAGCTGGATCCGTATTTGAACGTTGACCCCGGCACTATGAACCCAACCCAGCACGGTGAAGTATTTGTGACCGATGACGGTGCAGAAACCGATCTGGATTTGGGGCACTATGAGCGCTTTACCAACGTGGATGCGCGCAAAACCGATAATGTGACCACCGGGCAGATTTATTCGTTGCTGCTCTCGAAAGAGCGCCGCGGTGATTATTTGGGTGGTACTGTGCAGGTGATTCCGCATGTGACCGATCTGATTAAAGATTTTGTGCTGACCGATACCGACGAAGAAGATTTCATCCTGTGCGAAATTGGCGGCACCGTGGGTGATATTGAAGGCCTGCCATTTTTCGAGGCTATTCGTCAGCTGGGTAACGAGCTGGGGCGTGACAATGTGTTGTTCATGCACCTCACGCTTGTGCCCTACATTGCCGCCGCCAAAGAATTGAAAACCAAGCCCACACAGCACTCGGTGAAAGAGTTGCGCTCGATTGGTATTCAGCCGGATATTCTGCTATGCCGCGCTGACCGTGAGATTCCAATGGGTGAGCGTCGCAAGATAGCGCAATTCTGTAATGTAAGCGAAGATTGCGTAATTCAGGCGCTGGATGCGCCATCGATCTATCAGGTGCCTGCCCGCCTTAATGAAGAGGGGCTGGACGCGCAGGTGTTGAAGCATTTCAATATGCGTTCCAAGAACAAGATTGACCTGAGCGAATGGGACAAGATTGTGCGCCGTTTCGAGCAGCCACAGGGCGAAGTGAACGTAGCGCTGGTGGGTAAATATACGGAAATTGGCGATACCTATAAATCGCTGACCGAGGCATTAGACCATGCAGGCATTGCCAATAATGTGCGTGTGAATGTGCACTGGGTGAATTCGCGCAATTTCGAAAATGCCGAGTTCGACAAAAAGCTTAGCATGATGGATGCGATTTTGGTGCCGGGTGGTTTTGGCGAGCAGGGTGTGCGCGGTAAAATCCGAGCGGTGACCTATGCCCGCAAGCATAAAATCCCGTATTTCGGGATATGCTACGGCATGCAGGTGGCGCTGGTGGAAATGGCGCGAAACCTGCTGGGTATTACGGATGCTGGCTCGTCCGAATTTGGCAATAAGCCAACCACCGACGAGCGCGGCCCGCTGATTGGCCTGATGACCGAGTGGGTGCGTCACGGCGTGAAGGAAAAGCGCTCGAAAGATTCAGATATGGGCGGCACCATGCGTTTGGGCGCGTATCCGTGCGAGCTGAAATCCAAGAGCCTTGCGCATAAAGTCTATGGTAAAAAGAATATTTCCGAACGTCACCGTCACCGCTACGAGGTGAATGTGGAATATAAAGAAGAGTTCGAAAAACACGGCGTGGTGTTCTCTGGCATGTCACCGGGCGGGCAATTGCCTGAGATTATCGAGCTTGAGGGGCATCCATGGTTTTTGGCGGTGCAGTTCCACCCCGAATTTAAATCACGCCCATACAATGCCCATCCATTATTCGCTTCTTTTGTGAAAGCCGCTAAAGAAAACGCCAAGGGCAAGAAGCCTTCTAAAAAGGCGGCATAATGAACACACAAGCTACATCGAAAATCATTTTTCTGGATGTAGATGGTGTGCTTGCTTCTCATCGTGTTGACCGTGCGCGTGGTGATAGTGCGCCGTTTGAAGGCGAGCTTGACCCGGTAGCCGCAGGTTTGCTGCAAGGTCTATGCGAAGAAACAGGGGCACAAATTGTTATGATTACTACCCAGGCCAGCGGCTCTACACAAGAGGCAGTGGCGCGAGCGCGTGAAGGGGTATCACAATCGCTGAATGCGTGTAACCTCACTGACTATTTGCACGACGATATGTGGATTGATGATCCGCATGACAAGGCTGCATCCATAAAGACATGGTGTGAAGCGCACGGGGTAGACGACGATAGCTATATTATTTTGGATGATAAGCCTGGCAAGTTTAGTGCTACGCAGCGCACGCGTGTGGTGAGCCCGGATATGAATAATGGCATGCTTTTGCAGCACTGGGCTCGCGCGCAAGAATTATTGGGTGGTGAATTAAGCCGTGACGAAGCTGAATTAGCTCGAGCAGGAAGAGGGAAATGATGCAAAAACAAGTAGCCATAGGTGATGTAATCATCGCCAACGACAAGCCATTCGCGCTGATTGCTGGGCCGTGTCAGATGGAATCGCGCGAGCACGCATTTGATATGTGTGGTCAACTCAAAGAGATGACCGACGGTTTGGGCATCCCATTCATTTACAAAACCAGTTTTGACAAAGCTAACCGTACCAGTCTGTCGGGCAAGCGCGGCATGGGGCTGGACGCGGCGATGCCCGTCTTTGCAGATCTCAAAAAAGAATTCGGCGTGCCGATGCTGACCGACATTCACGAGCGCGAGCAATGCAAGCCTGTGGCGGAAGTGGTGGATGTGCTGCAAATTCCGGCGTTTCTGTGCCGTCAGACGGATCTGTTAGTAGAAGCCGCGGCGACTGGCGCGGTCATTAATGTGAAAAAAGGGCAGTTCCTCGCCCCGTGGGACATGAAAAATGTGGCGGCGAAAGTAGCAGACTCGGGCAATGAGCGCATTCTGCTCACCGAGCGCGGTGCGTCTTTTGGCTATAACACGCTGGTGACGGACATGCGTTCACTGGTGATAATGGCAGAGCAGACGGGCTATCCCGTCATAATGGATGCCACCCACAGTGTGCAGCAGCCCGGCGGGCAGGGCACGTCGTCTGGTGG
>PBPD01000014.1 GCA_002725445.1 Rickettsiales bacterium | reverse complement strand
GAGGCTCTTGCCGTGTTATGTTGGATAGGATTCCACTTTCGGCACCTGCACCAATCAAGACAGGCTGTATATCCACATCGGCCAGATAGCTCGCTAACGCGCCATAGGCATCAGAAGGCCAGCGTTTAGCGGGGCGGTGAGCAGAACCTCCCGGCACCAGCAAAATGTATGGTTTTTTCACCGGTAGATCATCCACCGACTCGCTTAACCAATCCAGATTAGGCTGTGGCACATTGGGAATGCCTGCCATCTGCAATTGTTCGCGTTGGCGCTCCACCGTGTGCATCGCCGCACGGTTGGGATTGTCATGCGGGTGCGAGCAGCCTGACGCCACACCCGACCATTGCGGTTTAGGCGCTTTTAACAGCTTGAAATACTGCGAACTGCGCGAGGAGGTTTGCAAGTCATACACCCAGTCGAACTGACGCGAGCGCAACATTTTTCGCAAGGCCAGCACATCGCTTATCTGCCAAAGCTTAGGGCGTATATCGACCCAGATTTCATCGAAATACGGGCTATTCTGAAGCAGCTTGGCGTAAGGTTTGGTGGTTAGCAGCGTGATATGCGCGTCAGCATGGTGCTCGCGAATCGCCTGAAACGGGCCTGTTGCCAGCACCACATCGCCCAATGCGCCGTGCTTAATAACCAGTATATGCTTGCTCATTCGCCTTGCCCCAACAGCTCTTTATAGACATCGAGCGTTTTCTCACGCATGACGTTTGAGGAGAAATGCTGCTGCGCATTCCACATCGCGTTCTCACTCATGGTTTGCTTGGTGCTTTCGTCCAGATGCAGGGCATAATCCAGCGCGCCTGCCAGCTGTTCCACATTGCCTGGCTCCACCAGAAAACCCGTCTGATCCTGCACGATGGTTTCGCATGCGCCGCCATGGTTGGTGGCAATCACCAGCTTGCCCATGGCCTGCGCTTCCACAGGCACACGCCCGAAGGCTTCCGGCTCCATTGATGGCACCACTACCAGACTGGCCAATTGATAGGCCTCCGTCATATACGGCGTATTACCCGCTATGCGCAGATTGCCTTCCAGTTTCAACTCTTTCGCCAGCTGTTCCATACGCTCGCGATAAGCGGGATGCCCTACATCATCGCCCACCATCATGCAGAAATAATCGCGGTGGGGCAGGGCGGCCAGCGCACGAATCAGAAATTCATGCCCCTTCCACGCACTCAGACGGCCGGGCATCAGGATGATTGGCTTGTCCGTATTCAGGCGCCATTGCTTTGCCAGCTCTTCGACACGCCTCGGCGCCACCTTGTCAGGGCTAAATATCTCCAGATCGACACCGCGGTGAATCACCTTCAGTCGCTCTGCATCCACCTCGTAATTATCGAGTATGTGATTATAAATATATTTGGAGACCGCAATCACGCGATCGCCTTTGGTCATCACAGCGTTATAGCGCTGTTTCCACCTATTCTGAATATTGTAAACACCGTGAAAGGTGGTCACAAATGGAATGCCCGTGCGCTTGGCCGCTAGATAAGCCGACCATGCAGGCGCACGCGAACGCGCATGCAAAATCGACACGCCGCGCTCCCTGATCAGGGTTTCGAGTCGCTTCGCATTTTTCCAGATCACCCACGGTTTCTTGCTATCCAGCGGCAAGGCAATATGCTCACCTTTATGATACGCCAGCTGTTTTTCCATGGTGCCGCCCGCCGAGGCCACCAGACTATCCCAGCCCTCGGCCTTGATCGCCTGGCTTATTTCGATGGTGCCGCGCTCCACACCGCCGCTGCGCAGTGCGGGTAACACTTGTAATATTGTCGTCTGTGTGTGATTCATTCTTGTCTGCCTTTGCGTGACTTGATAAGACAAAACGCAACGCAAACCAACCGAAATATGACCCATGAGCACAGATTCCTCCCCACACTATATTGAAACCGACTATGGCGCCAAGCTGGCCTATTACAAAACCGAGGGGCAGGGGCCGGGTGTCGTATTCTTTGGCGGCTTAATGTCGGATATGACGGGCAGCAAAGCGCTCGCACTGGAAGCCTTGTGCAAAGAGCAGGGGTGCGCATTCCTGCGTTTTGACTATACGGGGCATGGCGCATCATCAGGCGAGTTTGCCGACGGCTCTATTGGTGACTGGTCGCGCGACGCGATCTACGCGCTGGATCATTTAACGCAAGGCCCGCAACTCGTTATCGGCTCCAGCATGGGCGGCTGGCAAATGCTACTGGCTGCACTGGCACGGCCTGAACGTGTGGCAGGGCTGATCGGAATCGCCGCCGCACCGGACTTTTCGGTTCGGCTCATGTGGGAGAAAATGACCGATGCCCAGCGCGCCGAACTGGTAGAGCAGGGGGTGCTGCATATTCCCAATGACTATGGCGATGAGCCGTATATCATTCGTCATCATTTCATCGAAGAAAGCCGTCAACATATGTTGCTGGATAAAGAGATACCGATCGACTGCCCGGTGCATCTGTTACACGGCATGGATGATGCGGATGTACCATGGGAATTATCGGTGAAAACAGCCGAGCAATTGCGGCGCGCTGATGTGCAAATAAGTCTGGTCAAAGGGGTAGGGCATCGCTTCTCTGAGCCGGAGCAATTGGCATTGCTGCGTAAAACCGTCAATGACATGCTGGAAAAAATGGCGCAAGGCTGATTTTAGCCTTTGCAATCGCCCGCGCATCTGGCTACACATACGCTGCATTCAGGGGAATTATTATGAAACCGAGCACCAAACCATCCAATCCACATTTTTCATCTGGCCCTTGCGCTAAACGCCCCGGCTGGAACATCGACGCACTCAGCGACGCAGCCACCGGGCGCTCACACCGTGCAAAAATTGGTAAAGCCAAACTAAAAGAAGTGATTGACCGTAGCGCGGCTATCCTCGGCCTGCCAGAAGGCTACAAACTCGGTATTGTGCCTGCATCCGACACGGGCGCGATTGAAATGGCGATGTGGTCGCTGCTGGGTGCTCGCGGCGTGGATGTGCTGGGTTGGGAAAGCTTCGGCAAAACCTGGGTTAAGGACATTACCAAACAATTGAAACTGGACGATGTGCGCACGTTCGAAGCTGATTATGGCCAACTGCCTGATCTGTCGGCTGTGGACTGGAATCGCGATGTTGTCTTCACATGGAATGGCACCACCAGCGGTGTGTGCGTACCAAACGGCGACTGGATTGCTGATGACCGCGAAGGGCTGGCCATTTGCGATGCTACTTCCGCTGTGTTCGCGATGGATATTCCTTACGAGAAGCTCGATGTAATTACATGGTCGTGGCAGAAAGTGATGGGCGGCGAAGCTGCACACGGCATGATCGCGCTGAGTCCAAAAGCCATTGCGCGCTTAGAAAGCTATAGCCCGGTATGGCCGCTGCCAAAAATCTTCCAGCTGACCAAAGCTGGCAAGCTGATTGACGGCATTTTTGAAGGCGCCACCATCAACACCCCCTCGATGATTGCGGTAGAAGATGCGATTGACGGGCTGCAATGGGCAGAGTCCATTGGCGGGCACGAAGCGCTGATTGCTCGTTCGCGCAACAACCTTGCCGCAGTAGAGCAATGGGTTGCTGCGACCGACTGGGTCGACTTCCTTGCAGAAGGTGCCGACATACGTTCATCCACCTCGATCTGTCTTAAGATTGTAGATGACTGGTATCAATCGCTCAGTGCCGACGAGCAAGCCGCAGGCGCCAAACAAATTGTGAGCCTGCTGGACAGCGAAGGCGTGGCATACGACATTGGCGCATATCGCGATGCACCTGCCGGCCTGCGCATTTGGGGCGGCGCTACCGTGGAAACCGATGATTTGAAAGCCTTGTTCCCGTGGCTGGGATGGGCGTTTAACGAAGTTAAATCTCAGCACGCTCAAGCAGCGTAATTTTACCGAAAGAGGAAACCATGCCTAAAGTTCTCATCTCCGACAAACTTAGCCCACGCGCAAAAGAAATCTTTGAGCAAAACGGTGTTCAGGCCGACGTGAAAGTTGGTATGAGCGAAGATGAGTTGCTGGCATGCATTGGCGAATATGACGGGTTGGCGATTCGTTCTGCCACCAAAGTAACCCCGAAAGTGTTGGAAGCAGCACAAAACCTGAAAGTGGTTGGCCGCGCTGGTATCGGTGTGGACAATGTCGACATTAAAGCCGCTACCGCTAACGGTGTGGTGGTGATGAACACTCCTTTTGGCAACTCGGTTACTACCGCAGAGCACAGTATCGCGATGATGATGTCGATGGCACGTAAAGTGCCGCAAGCCAATGCGTCCACGCATGAAGGCAAATGGGAAAAAAGCAAATTCATGGGCACCGAATTGTCGGGCAAAACCCTTGGCCTTATCGGCTGTGGCAATATTGGCGGCATCGTTGCTGACCGCGCTCAGGGTCTGAAAATGAAAGTCGTGGCATACGATCCATTCCTTTCCGTAGAGCATGCCAAAAGCATCAATGTAGAAAAGGTTGAGCTGGACGAATTGTTGAAACGCGCAGATGTGATCTCGCTGCACACTCCACTGAATGATGCGACCCGCAACATCCTCAACAAAGACTCGCTGGCGAAAACCCGCAAAGGCGTGATGATTGTAAACTGTGCGCGTGGCGGGCTGATTGTGGAAGCTGACCTGAAAGAAGCGCTGGAGTCTGGTCATGTAGCATCCGCGGCACTGGATGTATTCGAGCAGGAACCAGCCACCGAAAATCCGCTCTTTGGCATGGAGAATGTAATCTGTACGCCGCATCTGGGCGCATCCACCGCCGAAGCGCAAGAAAATGTAGCGATTCAAGTGGCTGAACAAATGGCAGACTATCTGGTTAACGGCACCGTAACCAACGCGCTGAATATGCCATCGGTGTCGGCAGAAGATGCCGCGCGCCTGAAGCCATACCTGCAACTGGCAGCACAGCTGGGCAGCTTTGCCGGCCAGATCACCGAAACCGGCCTGAACAAAGTGACCATCGAGTTCGAAGGTAAAGTAACCGAGCTGAACACCAAGCCTCTGACAGCCGCAGCGCTAAATGGCCTACTTAGCCCGCTGATGGAAGGTGTGAACATGGTGAACGCCCCTGTGGTAGCGAAAGAACGTGGTATTGACATGAGTGAAATGAAACACGAACGCACCAACAACTACAAAACCCTGATGCGCGTGAGCGTAACCACTGACCGTCGCACGCGTGAAGTGGTGGGCACATTGTTTGGTGAGCAGCCACGTATTGTGTCGATCAATAATGTGCCGCTGGAAGCAGCGCTTGGTTCGCGCATGTTGTTTATTCACAACGAAGACAAGCCTGGCCTCATCGGCAACCTTGGTAAGATTCTTGGCGACGCAAGTGTTAACATTGCTAATTTCCACCTTGGCCGCACGGACGATGCCGAGCACGATGCCATCGCGCTTTTGGAAGTGGATCAGGATATCGATAGCGGGCTGCTGGAAAAGATTTCCAAGCTTGATAGCGTTATTCAGGCAAAAGTGCTGCAGTTCGATGGTGAACAGGCAGGGCAGGAAACCGCCGAACCACAAGCCGCATAAGTTAACGCAACTTATCCACAGAAAAGTTTCTGCGCTTAAACTTTCGTTAAGAATATTTCGTTATGGTTAGCTTATCACGCAAGCAGGAGACCATAACAATGCATATCTCGATCAACAAAGAAGCACAGAACCAACCACGTCAACTCAGCATGGCTGCGCTGTGGCATGGCCGCTCGGACAGCTATTGGAGTGGTGAAGATTTTAGCAAAAATATGAATGCAGCCGAAGCGCTGCGCGAGAAACTCTCGGAAATGCAGGCCCACTAAGGCGCTTGCGGCAAGCAAAACAAAGACATTCCTACTAGTTCAAGAAAAGGATAGCCCTGCCATTGGCGGGGCTATTTTTTTGCGCTATGCTTTGCCTATCACAACAAGGAATTTGACATGCCAGCACATACCCATTTTTCACGCTTCGCCGCATTGCTACTGCTATGCGCTCCCAGCCTCGCCATAGCAGAAGACACAAACTGCTATGAAACCGCAATGACACAAGGCGCTATGCAGGCATGTGCTGCAGACGCATTAGCCGCGTCACAGCAACAACTCGACACTATCTACACCGATTTACAGGAACGCACGCAAGGCGATGCCGCAGCCCTACTAAAAGAAGCATACCAAACATGGCAGGCATACCGCGATGCGCAATGCGCCTTTAATGGTTCTGCCAGTCGCGGTGGCTCTGTTCACAGCATGGTCGTGCTGCAATGCCGTGACGCACTGACACAAGCATATATCCCTGTGTTGGAAAGCCAGCTACACTGCGAAGAGGGCGACATATCCTGCAGCCCTTAATGCAGCGCGAAGGGCTTATTCCATGTATTGACCGCCATTGATGGACAGGGTTTCGCCGGTGATGAAACCTGCTTCGTCCGCCACCAGAAAACACACAGCACGTGCAATTTCTTTCGGGTCACCCAAGCGGCCAACCGGAATATTGGCGACGATTTTCTCCAGAATCTTTTCATCAATTGCGGCAACCATTTCTGTCGCAATATAGCCCGGCGCAATAGTGTTCACCGTAATGCCTTTGGCTGCAGTTTCGCGCGCCAGTGCTTTGGTAAATCCAATCACACCCGCTTTAGCGGCTGAGTAGTTGGTTTGCCCAAACTGGCCTGCCTGTCCATTGATGGAACTAATATTGATGATGCGGCCATATTTGCGATCGCGCATACCATCAATCACATTGCGGCTCATGTTAAAGCAGGAATTCAAATTGGTGTTGATCACATCTGCCCAATTCTCGATTGGCATTTTGTGAATCGCACCATCGCGTGTGATACCCGCATTATTGATCAGCACCTGTACGGGGCCACCGAATGTTTCTTCCACTTCGGCCACGCCTTGCTTGCAGGCGTCAAAGTCCGACACATCCCATTTGAATGCATCAATCCCTGTTTCCTTGGTGAAAGCCTCGGCCGCCTGTGTGTTGCCTGCATAGTTCGCTGCTACTTTGTAGCCCGCCTTTTGCAGATCCAGACAGATCGCCTTACCAATACCACGTGTACCGCCGGTTACCACCGCGATACGTCCATCACCTTTACTCATAGCACCACTCCCGTTTTTTGGTTTTAACTGTTTGATTAGCGTTCAACACACATGGCAATACCCATGCCACCACCAATACACAAGGTCGCCAGACCTTTCTTTGCATCGCGGCGTTTCATTTCATGCAGCAACGTGATGAGCACGCGCGCGCCCGAGGCGCCGATAGGATGCCCCAGCGCAATGGCACCGCCATTCACATTCACCTTCTCGGTATCCCATCCCATCTCGCGATTCACACATAATGCCTGCGAGGCAAACGCTTCATTCGCCTCGATCAGATCCAGCTCGTCTTTGTTCCAGCCTGCTTTTTCCAACGCGGCTTTCGACGCCGGAATAGGCCCCGTACCCATAATCGACGGATCAACCCCGTTGGTTGACCATGATTTAATGGTCGCCAGTGGAGTCAGGCCACGCTTTTCCGCTTCGCTACGCGACATAAGCAACAGCACCGCTGCGCCATCATTAATGCCCGATGCATTGCCTGCAGTCACGCTACCTTCTTTGTCGAAGGCAGGGCGCAGTCCGCCCAGTTTTTCTGCCGAGGTACCCGGCTTTGGATGCTCGTCCTTATCCACCACATCTTCGCCTTTGCGATGCTTCACGGTGAAAGGCACAATCTCGTCCTGAAACTTACCTTCTTCCATTGCTTTGGCGGCTTTGGCTTGCGAGTCAGCGGCAAATGCGTCCTGATCATCGCGGCTAATCGAGAATTGCTTGGCGATATTTTCAGCCGTTACACCCATATGGTATTCATTGAAAATATCGAACAGGCCGTCCTGAATCATGGTGTCGATCATGGTAGCGTTGCCCATTTTCACGCCATTGCGCAAATGGCTCGCATGCGGCGCAAGGCTCATATTTTCCTGACCACCCGCAATAACAATCTGACTGTCACCTGCTTTAATCGCCTGCATGCCCAGCGCTACAGCACGAAGCCCCGAACCACACACCTGATTAATGGTGTAGGCGGTGCGCTCTTTTGGCACACCCGCGTTCACCGCGGCCTGACGTGCCGGGTTTTGTCCCACGCCCGCTGTTAGCACTTGCCCCAAAATCACTTCCGATACATCGTCTGCGCTTACGCCAGTGCGTTCCAGCAATGCTTTGATAACATGCGCACCCAAATCCGATGCAGGAATAGAGGATAAACCACCACCGAACGCACCGATTGCGGTACGTACGCCGTCAACAATTACTACATCTTCTGCTTGGGTCATGTGTGCACACTCCTTTGTTTTCTTAACGTTGCTTCGTATGTAGGAACTATGCGCCGGCATGTCCAGCGATTATTGACGAATTTCCAAGCTTTTAATTGTGCAGCGCAACACATTGACAGCTTTAAGAAAACTCGCGATGCACCCAACCAGCGAGTGGTTCCCAGCAAAGGCTCTGCGCATCCTTGCCTGCCACCATGCTAACATGCCCACATTCAGGCGTGAGCAGGCTACTACTGTTAATCATTCGGGCGATGGGGCTAGCGCATCCTTTTGGCACAATCTTGTCCTTCGTCGGCGCAAACACCAATGTTGGAATGTCTATCGTTGCCGGATCTACGGTTTCACCATCAATTTGCCAGGCACCTTGCGCGAGCTTATTATGGTGTGGCCAGTCGATCAGACATTCCTTACCCACGGCACGGGTAAGCGGCACGCCATCATTCACCCAGCTTTCAATGGCCAGAAACCGCTTTTTATCCGCTTCGCCCAACTGTGGAAATTCGCGAAACTTTTCATGAAAATGCCAGGGGTTGATCAGATGAAATGCGGTTTGCAACCAGGTGGCTGGCACATGCGGCTGCGCGTCTATGGCTTGCTGCAATGCTGTGACCGTTGCATCCTCCATGGGAATACGTGGCGAGTCCTTAGCGTGGAAATCCCACGGTGTTGCCAGCAACACCAGCCCATCAATCTCGGCCAGCTGCGCAAGCCCTAGCGCCAACACACCTCCCATACAATACCCCACCACAATGATTGGCCCCTCATGGTGTTCATAGAGATGTTGCAGCGCCTCTACGGCATAATGTTGCACATAGTCTGCGGTGGCGAAATTGCTTTCATGCGCCGCTGGCTCGCCCCAATCTATCACGTAAGGAGCGAATCCATGGCTCTGCATGTAACGCAACATGCTATGATGCTTCATCAGATCGAGCACGTAATATTTATTGATCAGCGACGGTAGAAAGAGCAGGGCGGGCGCTTTGGAATCCGCATTGCGACTATAGTCGAGCAGGCGCACATGCGCCTTGCTCCACACTTCAGCGTGGGGTGTAGGCGTATGTTGATAGTCTTGCTGCTGGTATTGGTGCACCCCAAAACATAAGCCTTGCGCGCGGGCAAACGCCTCCGCTCGGATCGCCTCAATAAGCTTTGGCTGCTCCACTACATTCAGATAAGCCTGCCATTGCGCCGGGTCATTTAGATTTGAGCTCAGACTCGAGGAGTGCAATGCGGGCTTCGCAAGCTGCAAGACGCCGTTCGAGCTCAGCCACTGCGCCATCGCTATGCTCAGCTGCATCGGCAGCAGGCCTATCGGCTGCATACGCACCTCCCATGCCCGCCATAGGCATTTGCATCTGCTGCATTACCTCCAGCATGGATTGCATAAATTTCGGATCCATCATGGCCTTGCCCATTTGCCCTTGCCACATATCCATAAACTGGCGGGCAAGTGCTTGGTAATCCATTTCGCTCATGCAGCATAACTCCCATTCAAAACTCTTTGCAGTTTGCACATGCTGTGCTAATAATCTCAAGTAATGGGTAAAATAACGCAAAAGAAAAAGAACGAAAACGTTTTAGTTGCCCAACGGTAAGTAACAAGGAAAAAAGTGAGATCGCTATGGCAGGGAAGAACACATCGGCAGAACCGATTGTCATCAAAAAATACGCTAATCGTCGTTTGTACAATACTGACACCAGCTCGTATGTGACGCTGGATGACTTGTGTCAGATGGTAAAAGAGGGCGAAGACTTCGCAGTCTACGACGCCAAAAGCGGTGATGACCTGACCCGCCAAATCCTTACACAAATTATTTTCGAGCAGGAATCACGTGGCGAGCATTTGCTGCCTATTAGCTTCCTGCGCAATCTGATTTCATTTTATGATGATAGCATCCGTGAGTTTGTGCCGCCTTATCTGGAAAACAGCATGCATACGTTCATGGAGAATCAGGAAAAGATGCGTGAATATATGGGTGTGGGAAGCTTTACATCGCCATTGAAACAGATGGAAGAAATTGGCAAACAAAATATGGATATGATGAACCGCGCATTCCAGATGTTCAGCCCGTTTGCTAATTATGATGATTCGGAAGAATCGAAGAAATAGCGCGAATAAACGCTAGAATTCAGTATCTCTTTTAGAAGTTCTTTAGACCGAGCGGTCATTAGATGGGGTAGGGATCGAATCACCACGCGTGTTTGCCGGCGTTTGAGTATCAGCAGGATTCACGTCGGTCATGGTTTCGGCAATCTTTTGCAGGTTTTGAAAATTCGTATCCTTTGCAATCTGAGCAATACCCGCACCGGCAATCAATCCTGTGCCCACAATTTCAGGGCCAATCGGCATGCCAGCAATTTGGCCGAGCACTACCAGGCCGCCACCAATGGCGCAGCCTTTTGCAATATTCAGTAGTGAGTTTTCCTGCTGAAGGATCGCTTCGCTTTGCGTACCCACCGTTTGCACATGGGTGGTAGCACCGTCGAACGTCATCGCCATTTGATTCGCTGCTTCTTCCATCGCAGAGCCTATGCCATGGGCAGCGCCTGCAACGCCGCTATCCAGCGTATCCTCGTTATAACCGAAGGATTGCGATGGGGTTTCTTGCGAATTCTGTTCTGTAATGTGGTTTTCTGTGCTCATAATTCCTGTCCTTAAAAATAACAGTAGCACAGCATTGTTACAGCAATGTGACGGCAGGGTGTTTTTTTGAAATAAAAATGCGTGATAATGCGAAACAGCCAGATAAGGCAGGTTTACTCGCCTTCGCGCGCCTTCAGCTCACTGATTTTTTGGTCAATCACCGCTTTTGGGTCTATCGGCTGAAAGAACGTGCTCGGGTCCGCATTATACATTTCAGCGACTTTTTGCGTCACTTCAGATGGCGGCGTTTCACCTTCGGCTGACACGATAATTTCGCCATACGGCTCAAAATTATACAGATCAAGCGAGCCTTCCGATTCTGCCTTCTTAAACGCATCATATTGGCTTGGTTTTACAGCCACATAACACCAGAACGGCCCACCATTCTCCATCACACCATATACCAGCATGATCACACGCGACACGGTGTCGGGATTATATGCATCGCCCTGTGCTTGTTGGGAGGGCAGGTCGTTCTGGTCTGTCATTTAGCCTCTCTACGCCTTACGCAGCGCGTAAGATATTACGAATAACGTATTGGAGGATACCACCATTTTGGTAATAAGCCAACTCATCTGCTGTATCCAGACGACAAAGCAAGGTAGCAGAGACGGTTGAGCCATCTTCTTTGGTGAAGGTGGCGCTCACATCCATACCCGGTGTGATGCCTGCTTCCAGGCCGGTAATATCTACCGTTTCGTTGCCTGTGAGCCCCAGTGATGTGCGGCTATCGCCATCCTTAAACATCAATGGCAACACGCCCATACCAATCAGGTTGGAACGGTGGATACGCTCAAAACTCTCGGCAATCACGGCTTTCACACCCAACAGGCGCGTGCCTTTGGCTGCCCAGTCGCGCGATGAGCCTGTGCCATACTCTTTGCCCGCCACCACAACCAGCGGCGTGCCTTCCTGCATATAGTTCATTGCGGCATCGTAAATCGCCATTTGCTTACCGGACGGCACATGGACGGTGTAACCACCCTCAACCCCCGGCACCATTTCGTTTTTAATACGGATATTGGCAAATGTACCGCGCATCATTACTTCATGGTTACCACGGCGCGAGCCATAGGAGTTAAAGTCTTGCGGATCCACCCCATGCTCTTTCAGATAGCGTGCAGCAGGGCTGTCGGCCGCAATACTGCCCGCAGGCGAAATATGGTCGGTGGTGATAGAATCGCCAAGCAGTGCCAGAATGCGTGCACCGATCACATTCTCACCCTGATCATTGGCAGCTTCTTTCTTCATGCCCTCAAAATATGGCG
>PBPD01000013.1 GCA_002725445.1 Rickettsiales bacterium | reverse complement strand
TATTCTGGCATTCTCCGCCGCGTTACAGCATTATTTCTTCGTGCGCAGTAAATGGTACGAGTCGGTATTACTGCTGCTGGTGTCACTCACTTTGTTCCTGCCACAAATCTGGATGAACCAAATCGCACCCCCATATAAGGAAGTCGCGGGCACCGAAATTAATAACGTCATCATGTCGCTTGCACCGGGTGAGAAATTTAAATTTGAAGTGGCGGGCGAAGACGCGATCGGCGAACCAAAAGAAATGTATGTGCAGATCACCGTGGCAGAAGGCGACAGTGCCGAAGAGCGCCTGGAAAAATCCGGTCTGATCCTGCGTGAGGAAAACGGGCAGATGATCGTGGATGACGTGGTGTTTGCCAGCGAGGTGGATAGCGCAGGTGTTTTCTTCGATGATGTTGTGTCGCATGTACGCAAGCCACGCGATCGCATTGCACCTGAATGGCTTTACATTCCTGCCATGCTTGTACTTGGTTCCATTATGTTACTACAACTGCGCCGACAGCGCAAAGCAGCTTAAGAGAGGCTATTATGTATAAAGAGATCCTGTTTCCCGTTGATTTGAATGAAGACAGCTCGTGGCGTATTGCATTGCCGGTGGCCATTGAATATGCCAATGCGTTTGATTCCAAACTGCACGTAATGACCGTGGTGCCAGATTTTGGCATGAGCATTGTGTCGCAATATTTCCCAAGCAATACGGAAGATAAAGTAATCGAGGGCACTAAAGAGGCGCTGCATGCTTTCACCGAAAAGCACATTCCAGACAATATCAAGGTGCAACATATCGTGTCGCAAGGCACTGTCTATGAGGCGATCATCAACGCGGCGAAACGCGTGAATGCTGATCTGATTGTCATGGCTGCGCACCGTCCTGAGCTGAAAGATTATCTGTTGGGGCCAAACGCTGCACGCGTAGTGCGCCACTCCGATCGTTCGGTGCTGGTAGTACGCGACTAATTTTTCGATTACGGTTTAATATGCACGGCTTAGGCAGAAATCAACGGTTTCTGCCAATGCATCGCGCACGTCACTTTCAGGGAATCCATTCAGGCAAGCATGAGCCTTGTTGCAATAGTCCCGCGCGCGTTCCAATGTGCGATTAATTGTATCGTGCTTGGCGATGTAGCGCATTGCTTCCTGTAAATCTTCTGGCTTTTGTTCTTCAGCGTCTTCCATGGTGCGTTTCCAGAAAGCGCGTTCTTTTTCGTCACCATCCGCATAGGCCAATAGCACAGGCAGGGTAATCTTCCCTTCACGGAAATCATCGCCAATGGTTTTACCCAACGCTTCCTGTTCGGCTGCGTAATCCAGCGCGTCATCTACCAGTTGAAAGGCAATCCCCAGATCCATGCCGAAACCGCGCAGCTCTGCCTGCTTATCGCTGCGGCCAGATACAACCGCACCCAGCTCGGACGCAGCAGCAAACAGCGCGGCAGTCTTCGCAGTGATCACTTCCATATAAGTTGCCTCGGTGGTTTCAGGGTCACCCGCCACCATCATCTGATGCACTTCGCCGCGTGCGATTACCGCCGATGTGTCCGACAATATGCGCAACACATCCAGTGAACCATCGGCCACCATCAGCTGAAATGCTTTTGACAGCAAAAAATCGCCCACCAGCACGCTCGGCTTGTTGCCCCAAATATCGTTTGCGGTGGCTTCACCACGACGCAGTTTACTGTCATCTACCACATCATCATGCAGCAAGGTGGCGGTGTGAATAAACTCCACACAGGCCGCCAGACGCACATGACGGTCTTCCTGATACCCACAGAGCTGCGCGCATGCAAGTGTAAGGGCAGGGCGCAGGCGCTTGCCGCCAGAGGCAATCAAATGATAGGAAAGGTCATGAATTAGACGGATGTCATCGCGTACTTGCTGCAAAATCAGCTCATCCACACGCTTCAAATCGTTCCCAATGCAGGCATGCAAAGGTTTCAAAGAGGGGGCGGGCGTGCTATTTTCCGGCGCGGGGTGTGACATATTTTTTATCTTCTAAACAGCTTAACTGGGCAGATTACTATAGACTTCGCACCGCCAAGTAAATATCTATTTACGCCACACAAATAACGATTTGAACACTAAACACTGGGGATTTTATGGCGTGGGAAGACAGCATAGCCGATTTTTACAATGACCGCATAAAGCCATTGGCGCGCAAACTCAAGCTGGACAAGCTGTTCAAGCCCAAGCCAAAGGTGGCCGTCATTCAGCTACATGGCGTGATAGGAACGGTGCAGAAACTTCGCCCATCATCCGGTCTGACAGCACAATCCTTGCAGCCTATTCTGGATAAAGCGTTCCAATTGCCTAAGCTTAAAGCCGTGGCGCTTTCCATTAATTCTCCGGGCGGCTCGCCTGTGCAATCCGCCTTGATATTCGAGGCTATCCGTCGCTTGTCAGACAAGCATGAAGTGCCTGTTTATAGTTTCATTGAAGATGTGGGTGCATCAGGAGGCTATTGGCTCGCATGCGCAGGCGACAAAATCTATGCGATGGATGCCTCGGTGGTTGGCAGCATTGGCGTCATATCCAGCAGCTTTGGCCTGCATAAATTCATTGAACGTTATGACATTGAGCGCCGCGTTTATACGCAAGGCGAGAATAAATCGATGCTTGACCCATTTCAGCCGGAAAAACCTGAAGATGTAGAGCGTTTGCTGGATGCCCAAAAAGACATTCACGCGGCCTTCAAATCATTGGTGCGCGAACGCCGCGGCGAGACCTTGAAAGAAGACGAGGACAGCCTGTTTAGCGGGGCATTCTGGTCGGGCACGCAAGCAGAAAAGCTGGGACTGGTAGACGAAATCGGCGTGATGCATAATGTTATGTATGACATGTTTGGCGACGAGATCGACATTGTCCCTGTGGAAGCACCAAAGCCACTCTTCGCGAAATTGCTTGGCATGGATAGCTTCAGCCCATCCGCCTTCACCGATGCGGCGATGACTACTGTGGAAGAACGCAGCCTATGGAGTCGGTACGGCTTGTAGGGCGTTATGCCAGAATCGAGCCGTCATCGCTTTCGCCTGACGGATGAACAATTTCTTCCATCGGCCTACGGAAATTGCTGACATTTTCCTGAAAACTCACCGTGCCCTCAAAGCGGGTTGCTTCAGCCGCTTTGCCAAAAATGGTCTGAATATCCTGCTGCATGTGCTCTGGCAATGCCCCACGTGTGCGAATCACCAGATCAAAACGGGTGGCTGCATTGGCAGCTTTACGAATAAAGCCATCAAATTGCATTTCTCCCAGCTGCGTCAGCTCGACTTCTACCACAAAACGCTGACCACCGCCTTGCTTTTGCTTGCCTTCGTCATCAAAATCCTCACGCACATGCATACGGATTGTGTGCAGCTTCTCGTCCTGCACCAAAGGCAGCACCATGGTTTGCCATGGCTGCTCAGGCGAAGCATCTACAAACATAGTGCGCATAGCCGCCATTTCGCCGCCCAGTTTACGCACCGCGTCGCCTGCCGCTTTTTCTGCTGCATTCCCGACACGGTTACCCAGCCATTGCCTTACATCACCGCCCTTAAGTGCAGACAAGAAAAACAACACACCCTGAGTCAGATTTTGGTTGGTATTAGGTAGCACACGATTAAGCAGACGGCTAGCAGCCTCCGTATCAGCCATTTGCAGCGCTGCCACAATGCTACTGAGCGATTGCCAGTCACGTGAGAGGCTGCTCATAATCTTGAGGGCGCTGTCACCAGAGCTTGCGCCCGGTGCGCTGGCTTGCGTGCCAGAGCTTGCTTGTGTGGGGTTATTCACATTCACCACTTCAAAACGCAGTGTACTACCCGGCGGTGGTGGCGCAGAGGTAAATAGTTTCAACGTGCCAAGAGGGGTCTGCACAATCGTTTCGCCGCCACGTTCGGTGCCCACCACAACGCCCTGCAACATAGGTGCGTTCGGCACACTCGCTGTTTGTGTGGCTGGCGATGCCGCCGCGTTCGCCGGCACATTGTACGACATGGCATTCGCACCAGGCTGCGCAATCGCTGACTGCGGATTCACATTTCCTAGCACCGTGCTGCTCGCAGGGGCGGTGGGCGCAGCCGCACTGCCGGGGCTTGCCTGCCCACCAGCAGGCAACGTGGTGGCTGTGCCTGTGCCTGCCGCTTGCTGAGCAGACGCTACGGTTTGCGGACTGGAAGGTGTTGCCGGGGGATTTTGCGCGCCACCTGCCTGTGTAGCAGCTGCACCCGCAACCGTAGTAGTAGTCGTCGTCGTGGTAGCCATACCGCCAGCTTGCGTCGCGCCTTGCGCGGCTTGTTGGGCGGATGCCACGGTTTGAGGACCGGATGGCTGTGCTGGTGTGGTTTGCATACCCCCTGCTTGTGTGGCTGCGGCGCCCGCAACGGTAGACGCCACGGCAGTCGAGGTAGCCATACCGCCAGCTTGCGTCGTACCTTGCACGCCTTGTGCGGCTTGCTGCACAGATGCCACCGTTTGTGGCCCTGCTGGCTGCGTCGGTGTCGCTTGCGCACCGCCTGCAACGGTACCGGCCTGCGTCGTCGCTTGTTGCAATGCGGTTTGCGCCGCCGTGCCTGCCTGCCGTGCGCCTTGCGTTAATTGCGGCGGCAAAGCTCCCTCGCGTGCGGCACCGCTATAACGATTAAACGCCTGTTGCGCATTGGCTGGCATTTTATCTCGCAACTGAGCCTGCTGGCGATTATCCCCCGGTTTGGGCTCTACGGGAATATCACTCTCGATCAGGCGCAACTGCATTTGCGCACCTTCTTGCAGGCGCGTAGCCAGATTGCTAAGTGCAGGTGGCAAAGGCGGTAGCGATGGATTGCCTACGCGCTCGCCCCCCGAAGAGGATAAACTCGGCTTCAAAAACACCGCTTGCATAAATACATCAGCGCTTTTTGCGTTAGCGCTCTGCGCTCCGCCCGCATTACTAGGCGCAAGTGAAGTGCGCAAAATAGCATCGCCATCCTTTGTGGCACGTGCATTCATTTGCTCCTGCAGTTGCTGAGGCGTTAACCCATCCACAGAAACCAGCCGTGCGCGGGTACCCGTATTCACATTCTGCTGAATACGAATTACCACCTCGCTACCCGTCTTCAAAAAAAAGTCGCTTTTGACCAGCACATCGCCTTTGTCGGTTCGGATGATCGGATTGGACTGCGCATCACGGTTGATGACAAAGCCTTTGAGGGTCGTGCCATTGGGCAGATTTGCAAAGGCCTGCGGAACGTTACTACTTTGCGTGGCGCTACCGGTTGGCACAGCCTGAATCTGCACCGTCGGCGATAATATGATCGGCGCCTCGCTCATAGCATCCCTTTAGCCTTTTCGCCCTTCTTGCATGAGCTTAATCGAGATAGCCGCTGCATCGGTTGCAGCCGTGGTATGCGATGATTTCTCAAGCAATGTCATCTGACTGCGAATCGCGTCTTTCACCTTATTGTCCTTGCGGATAATGCCAAGGCAAGGCGGGCTGAAATGCAGGAAGTTGGTGCAGGCACGGCTCAATGCGCCGAATGTCTTTTCGCCTTCTTTCTGCGATGCTGCCATATTCACCACCACTTCCACTTTTGGCATGTTAGGGCGGGTGACACACAGCTTAATAAAGGCATAAGCGTCAGTCAGCGAGGTTGGCTCGTCATTTACCAACACAATACATTTGCTGGCAATCGAAGCGAGGAACTGCACATTCTGCTCGATACCTGCGCCCAAATCGATCAGCACATAGTCATAGGTTTCGGCCATGGCGGTCAGGTCTTCGCGGATAGCTGTCAGGCGTGACATGCTAAGCGAGGACAGGCTGGTTGAGCCCGAACGGCCAGCCAGAATGTCAAAATTACCGCCATCATAATGGCAGATCACGTCTTTCAGTTGGTTCTTACCATAGAATACACTGCTAAGATCCTGCTTAGGGGTTAGCCCCAGCTGCACATCGACATTGGCCAGACCAATATCGCCGTCAAACAGCAAGGTGCGACGGCCAGAGCGAGCAAACAGGTGCGCCAGTGTGATAGCAAACCATGTTTTGCCTACGCCACCTTTACCGGAAGCAATCGCAATAATATTCTTTGGTGGTGTGGGGTGTTCACTCATTTAGTTTTCTCTCCCATTATATTCCCATTCGTTCGCGTTTGAAGCGAATCAACATATCGGCCAGCAAAGTCGCATCGAGCGGCTTTAACTCACCGGTTACCTGTGAAGTATTTGCCGCATTACACAGGCCATAGCCTTGTGATAATGCCGCGCTTAATATGCTGCCTAATCGCCGCGCTGTATCCACGCGTGTAATCAATAAACGTTCAATACCTAAAAACGAGAATACACTCGCCATTTCTTCTGCTTCGCCGGGGTCTATGCCCGCCGGGCACACCCATATCGGCTCGGCATCGGCCGCTGTACAGAAATCG
>PBPD01000012.1 GCA_002725445.1 Rickettsiales bacterium | reverse complement strand
TGAGTTAAGCGTCCATCAGAATTTAACCCTGCACGCGAATCTCTATGGTTTGACCGATGGACAGGCCAATCAGCGCATCGACTGGCTCTATGATACGTTTGATTTGCGTGAATACCAGCACAGCAATTCAGGCGCATTGCCGCTGGGGGTTCGTCAGCGCCTATCACTGGCCGTTGCCGTGATTCATGACCCTGCCATTCTGATCCTCGATGAACCCACTTCCGGTGTTGATCCGGTGGCGCGGGACAATTTCTGGTCGTTACTACTGAAGCTGGCACATGAGCAGGATGTGACGATCTTTATTTCTACTCATTTTATGAATGAGGCGATGCGATGCGACCGTATTTCTCTGATGCATGCGGGCAAGGTGATTGCCACGGGAACACCGGAGGAACTCAGGGAGCAAAAAAATGCCACCTCGCTGGAGGAAGCCTTTGTCAGCTATCTGGAGGAAGCCGCGCTGACAAAAGAGACCAAAGAAACGGCCTCCAATCAGACGAAAGAGCCTATAAGGGAAGCCGCATTACCCACGCGAAGCACCAAAAAATCTGCTCGTTTTTTCTCAATACAACGGATGATGGCCTATATGCACCGCGAAATGCTGGAGATGCGGCGCGACCCGATTCGCCTCAGCGTGGCAACACTTGGCATGGCGCTCTTAATGCTGGTCTTCGGTTATGGTATTACCCTTGATGTCGATTCGCTGCGTTATGCTGCGCTCGATCACGACCAGTCCCCCGAAAGTCGGTCTTACCTCGAAAATTTCTCCGGATCACCGTATTTTCTACAACAGCCTGCGCTGCATAACCATCAGGAATTACTGGTGCGCATGCGCGATGGTACCGTGTCGCTCGCGTTAGAAATCCCTCCTGATTTTGGCAAAGACCTCCGTAGCGCCCGCCCCACCCAAATTGCCGCCACCGTGGATGGTGCGATGCCGTTTCGCGCAGAAACCATTGGTGGCTATACACAGGCCATCCACCAGCGTTTCCTGGTGGATCATGGCGTAATGCAAGCATCCCCTCTGACGATTGAAACACGTTACCGCTACAACCAGTCATTTGAGAGTATCAATGCCATGGTGCCATCGGTGATGGGGCTGTTGCTGGTCTTTATTCCGGCAATTCTGGCCACGCTCGCCGTAGTGCGTGAAAAAGAAATGGGCTCCATTGCCAATCTCTATGTAACCCCCGTTTCCCGTGCAGAGTTTATTCTCGGCAAGCAAATTCCCTATGTGCTGTTTTCGATGGTGGGATACGGCATTCTGGTACTGCTGGCGCTCTTTGTCTTTGACGTCACGCTTAAAGGCAGTTTTCTTGGTTTGACGTTGGGAGCGCTCGCCTATATCGCGGCCACGACCGGACTGGGATTATTGGTGTCATCCTTCACCAGTTCGCAAATTGCGGCGCTCTTTGGTACCGCCATTCTTACCATGATGCCCGCTTCGCAGTTTTCCGGATTGCTTCGCCCTGTCGCCACACTGGAAGGTGCCGCCTATTGGATTGGCACGTTTTTCCCGACCACCTATTTTCTTAAAACCAGTATTGGTGCCTTCACCAAAGGCCTCGATTTTATGGCATTACTGCCATTTCTTACCTCATTGTGGCTCTTTGTTCCGGTGCTGCTTATTTTGAATATTTTGGCCTTAAGGAAGCAGGAAACATGACTCCCACCCGACCTTCTTCCTCATGGCGTAATATCGCCTACCTATGCCGCAAGGAATGGCTGGCGCTGTTCTATGACAGCGTGTTGATGTTTTTTATCATTTTCAGCTTCACCTACTCTATTTATCAGCAGGCGCAGGGAGGGTCGCTGGAATTACATAAAGCCGCTATCGGCATTGTGGATGAGGATCAATCCGCACTATCACGACGTTTTGTCGAGGCGCTTTTACCGCCCTATTTTGGGCGGGTCGAGCACATCCGACATGGGGATGTCGATGCCGCCATGGAAAATGCCACCTATACTTTTGTGTTGCAGTTTCCTGTGGATATGGAAAAAGATCTGCGTGCTGGAAAAGACGTGACGCTGCAATTGCTCATCGATGCGAGCGCCGTTGGTCAGGCTCAAACGGGTTCGGGATACATCCGATCTATTTTCCAAACAGAAATGCTGCGCTATTTTGGGGTTAAAGACAACACAACCCCACCTGTCGGCCTGGTTGTGCGCTATGCGTACAATCAGGGGCAGCGCCATGAATGGTTCATGGGGGTTGCCGCACTGATCCAGAATATCTCGATGCTCGCCATCGCTCTGACCGGTGCCGCGCTGATCCGTGAGCGTGAACGTGGCACTATTGAACACCTGCTGGTGATGCCGGTAACGCCCCTGCAAATCGTGCTTTCCAAAGTGATTGCCAATGGGTCTGTCATTCTTCTGGTTAGCCTGATTTCCATCGAAACGGTGCTGCGCTATTGGGTCGGTGTGGACATTCAGGGAAGTGTGGGTCTCTTCCTGCTGGTGTCAGTACTCTATCTGTTTTTCTCAACGGGGCTTGGCATTTTCCTGGGGACCATTGCACGCTCCATGCCGCAGATGGGGCTGTTGTTCATTCTGACTGTCTTGCCAATGAATCTGCTCTCCGGCGCATTTACGCCGCTGGAAAGCATGCCCGCCTGGTTGCACCAGATCATCGTCTATATGCCTGCCACGGCGTATGTCAGCATGGCGCAGGCCATTTTATTCCGGGGCGGCGGATTCAGCGTGGTCTGGCAGGATATGTTGATTGTCAGCATCATAGGCTTGGCATTCTTCACTTATAGCACGTTGCGCTTCCGGAGCTTTCTGGAGCGTCAGGGATAACATGAAAACAAAGGAGAAAATATGACACGCATTGCTTTAATCACAGGAGGAACCACCGGCATTGGAGCCTGTACCGCGCAACATTTCAAGGATGCCGGATATACGGTTGCCGTTAGTTATGTCGGCAATGCAGAAAGAGCCAAAGAATTTACAGAACAAACGGGCATTCCTGCATTTAAGTGGAACGTAGCTGACCCTCAGGCCTGCATAGACGGTGTTCAGGAAATCGCTGAAGCCCTTGGAACGGTTGATATCCTCGTCAACAATGCGGGCATTATCCGCGATCATGGCCTGCTTAAAATGTCCATTGATGAATGGGAATCCGTCATCACCACAGACCTTGGCTCCTGCTTCAATATGGCGCGTGCGGTGCTTCCTGCGATGAAAGAACAAAAATTCGGACGCATCATCAGCATCAGCTCGGTCAATGGACTGGCGGGGCAATTTGGCCAGACAAACTATGCGGCAGCGAAAGCCGGTATTATCGGGTTCAGTAAATCACTGGCACTGGAAACAGCGCATCATGGCATCACCGTGAATGTGGTCGCCCCCGGCTATACAGATACCTCCATGATGCAGGCGGTTGAAGAAAATGCGCTGAAAGCGATTGTCAGCAAAATTCCATTGGGACGTCTTGCCAAACCCATTGAAATCGCCCGCAGCATTTTCTTTCTGGCGCAGGATGAATCTGAATATATTACGGGCGAAACCCTCTCGGTGAATGGCGGATTATATATGCAATGAGGGGGCCAATGTCATATCGCGTGCAAAAAGACAGACGATCCGTTGCGGAGAAAGAATCTCCTGCGATTGCGATTACAGCCGCAAGTGGGAAGCTGGGGCACGCTGTGGCTAAGGTATTTGTCAGGCACGGGCTTTCTCAAAATATCCGACTCACCCTTCGCAGGCCCGACAAGCTGCATTGTGAAGAAAGGCAGCAATTTGATGTAGTAGCTGGCGATTATGAAGATGGCCGCAGTATGGCAGCAGCATTTGCCGGAATTGATACCGCATTGATCATTTCGAGTATGGGATCGGATATCACCCGTATCCGCCATCACAAAATTGCCATCGATGCGGCGATTGCGGCAGGTGTGAAACGCATTGTTTATACCAGCTCGGCCAATGCCACGCGCACAGGATCGTTACAATGGACAACCGCGCATCGTGAAACCGAGAAATATCTGAAACAGTGCGGCATTCCCTATACCTTACTGCGGGTAGGCACCTATTTTTCTAATTTTGATTATCTTTTTTTCGCGGCAACACAATGTGGGCGTCTCTTCTTCCCCAATGTTACCGTGCCTATTTCACTCATCACACAAGACGATGTAGCTGCTGCCGCGTTTAAAGTGCTGACCACACGAGGGCATGACAATCGGACTTATGAAATTCTGGCAGAAGATCCTGTCAGCATGGCTGATTTAGCCAAGATGATGACACGTATTCTTGGCAAGCATATTCACCCTGCTGTCATCCCGGTCGAGGCATTTGTCACACAATTGAAAGACAAAGTGCCGGATTATGCTGCTCCCCTTCTTGGCAAATTTTACACCGTTGTTGCCGAAGGTGAATGCGCCCACACATCAAAGGATATGGAAATCCTGACAGGTCGTCCACCCACGACCGCATGGGCGTATCTCAACACATTTATTAAATCCATTTAGGGGAGGATGCTACCACCTTAAAAAGGGAAAACTGCATCTATAACAACAACTTATGCGTGCTATAATGAAACACTACGACAACCGGAAGGTGATAAAATGATCTAAGAGAGGTGAATCATGAGTTTCTCAGATAAAGAATATGATCGCTTGTATAGTTTATGCGAACGCTGGGCGCTTCCGCAAGAGGATGTATTTTATGCCATTGAGAATAATCTACTCCGCGTATGTGTGTGGTTACCTTTACGTTTTGTTGAACGTGGCACAATTAAAGACGGGAAATTTCTTTTTGAACAGCAGGAATATAAAAAGGGCTTTCTGGCTGTTCGATCGGAGGATTTTCGGCGCATTTACAGCAAAGGGCAAGCGAAACTCAGAATTTTTCATTGCATCAGCCATAGAGAATGCGTGCTGCGATTAGCCTATGAACCTCCTCAGCCCTCGGTAAGCGTCAGGATTCATGATTTGGTCATTCTACGCGAGGATCGCATCGCGTTTGAAAAGCGGTATCAACTGACAGGTGAACATCCGCCACCTGCGGATATCCCCAGAAAGACTAGTGGTTTTTATCATTCGGACGATTATCGTTATGTTTCGCTTGAAGATAAAGAATTTCATCTGGGCGACGTACAGGCCCGCATCATTGAGCAGTTGCACGATGCGGCGCACAGTCGCACCCCATGGGTACATGGGAAAACATTGCTCTATGAATCAGGTTCGAATGCGGTACGGCTGCGGGATTTATTCAGAAACAAACGCACATGGCGCGGATTAATCATTTCAAATGATCGGGGCTATTATCGGCTGAATGTCCCGTTAGAAAAGTTTCAGCAAAAGCCAGCCGATCGTGCTGTAAATGATCAGGATAAAACCAAGCATCGTGAAGACACTGTACAATAGTTTGTAGATGATGCGTTTCCACGCCGGAAGGCTTGCCAGATAGCGGCGTTCTGCATCTTCTTCCAATTTATTCTGGTAGCGATATCCCATTAACTTTATTCACTCTCCATCAGTAGTAGTAACGCATTCTGTCTGGCTTTGGAGAGCGTGCGGAAAATTTGCAGTAAATGCACCTCTGATGGATTTTCGCACAACATGCAGGTGTGATCAGAGGTTGGAAAGAAAAACTCCGGCGGCACACGCAGCACTTCAGCAAACTCCCAGAGCTTGGAAGCCGACAAGCGGTTGCTGCCGCGCTCATATTTTTGGATTTGCTGGAAGGTGATGGGATGCATTAACTGTTTGGCAACACTATCCTGACTTAACCCCAGAGTCAGACGCGCCTGCCGCAATTTCTCGCCTGCGAACGTATCAATCGGATGTATCTTTTTTTGCATAAACGCCTCGTCTTGTTATGACGGGGCTTCTGCTGGCACCGCGATGGTGCCGGGAGGTTAGTAAGCCTAAAACCCGGCTGCGACCTATTTCCCGCGAGGGTGTTATATTCAGCCGCCCTCCCGACATAGTCGCGGAGGGACATTTGTTGAATACGAGTCCTTTAGACGCATGGTTTTAGGGGTTACTACACCCCGTCAGGTTTCAGCATAGAACATTCCTACTAAACTTCAACGCATTCAGCAAAAATTGTAGGGGGGGGAGTTTGTGCGCTCCACCCTGACTCCCCCCAGCACCCCACCCAAGCCCCTTGACAGGGGCTTTATGTATTAGAACGGAACAAAACTGCCATTTGGGGGGAGCGCCAGCACTCCCCCCAAGCTCACCCTTCCGCCCCACCCAAGCTCAACGTCAAATCGTTCAAAATCTCGCAGCCTTGTGTCCGAACAGTTCGAACAACGGAGGCAAACATGAACGATTCACACGACCAAAAACCCATCTCAACCTTTGACGAGATTTGTCATTTGACCATCGAAACCATGCGCCGGATGGACATGGAAACTTTGCTGCAGCTCAAGAAGCAGGCGACCCGTGAATTCGACCGCGCAAAACTCACCAAAGGCTGCATCGAGCTGGCCCTGTCGCTCAAATCACAGGATCAGGAACGTGCGGCACGTGCGGAGGATGAAAACCAGCTCGGACTCTTAGACTAACGGGGGCCGAATGGCGATGGAATGGTACCGAGCATATCACAATATGCCGCATGATCCCAAATTGCAGGTAGTGGCAAAGCGAGCCGGACAGCCGATGGCTTTTGTGGTGGCGGTGTGGGTCTGCATCCTTGATGCCGCCTCGCAGCACGATCCGCGTGGCATTATTGCGCTTGACCCTGAAGAGGTGGCGGTGATTCAGGGCATGGAGCTGGCAGCGGTGGAGGCCATCCTCGATGCGCTCACATCCAAGAATCTGATCGATGCGGAAGGCAATGTGATGAACTGGCATAAGCGCCAACACACCACCTCCACCGAGCGTTCGCAAAAAAGCCGCGACAAGAAAAAACAGGATGCAGCGAGCAGCAGCGGTACGCAACGCAGTGCAACGGCAAGCAACACCGCGCAGCGCAAAAACGGCAAAAAATTACCAGATACAGATTCAGAAACAGATGCAGATTCAGACCAGAGGGCAGATGCAAATTCAAAAACAAATTCAAATTCAAAAAACAGAGCGAGAGCAGAAAAGAGGGAGTCAGAGGGAGAAAAACCGCAGATCGGTGGAAAAGATGCAGAGCAAAACAAAACGCAAATTCTCCAGCAGATGGCAGATATCTGGAACGAAGAAGTCCAGAGCAAACTCACAAACGGAAACGGCCAGAAGGCCATACTGACACCCAAACGCAAAGAGCTGCTGGCAGCCAGATGGCTAGATGAATTTGCAGAGGATATCCGGGCATGGCGCTATTTCTGCGAGATCATCGGCAAATCGGATTTTTGTCTTGGCAAAATTGAAGGCAAGGATTGGACGATCGACCTGACATGGGCGATCCAATCATCCGATCGGGTAGCCAAAATCTTGGAGGGCGGTTTCTCCGGTGGCAAGCACCCATCACGGCCACCCTCCTGCAGTATTCCCGAATTCGCCGATGCATGGGATGAGGTGATTAAGCGCATGTCGCATCACCACGGCCCGGCGGCAATCCGCAGCTGGTTCTCCAACAGCATCATCACCGCCGCCGCCGATACGCCGGATGGCGTGATGCTCACCTTAGAGGTCGGGCGCGAATTCGTGCGCGGCTGGATCGAAAAAAATTACCTCACCGATTTGAATCATTGCTGGAGCGATGTCGCCTGTGCGCGGCCCGTCATCGGTGTGGAGCTTAAAACCAAGGAGGCCACATCATGATGAAACAGCCAAAAAAATGGACGGTCACCGATGTGGCCGACCGCTTTGAGGAAGCCGCCCAGACCTTGCGACGCATGCCGCCGGTCAAGGTGCAGGGATATTTCAACGTCTATCCGGATGTCATTCGCACCAGCATCGAACTGATGCAGGCCGATGTGCTACCGATGCGACTTGGCCCGCCGAGCGCCGAGGCGATCAGCCGGATGGAGGAAACCATCCAGTGGATTTTCTACCTCGATGACGAAGAGGAACGCAGGCTGGTATGGCTGCGGGCCGAGCGCGTGGTCTGGAAGCGTATTTGTTGGCGGCTCGGCTGCGGGCGCACCAAGGCATGGCAGATGTGGACATACGCGCTGCTTAAAATTGTCACACGCCTCAACTCCAAGCTGGGAGGGCGTTAAAGTGTTCGAACAAAAAAAGACTAAACAGAATGAACAAAAAACCGTATCTTCACTCATATCATCGCCAGAGGTGCGGGAAAACGATCCTCTGGAGCCATATCGCCCCCATATTGACAATTTTGACCTCACGGAGGAACAGAAGCTCGAATTAGTCGGAGCGATTCATGCCATCGCGCACATGGTGCTGGATGTCCAGTTTGGCACCATGAAACGCAGGCTCACGTTAAAGAAACCAGTTGATGAAGAAGCGGTTTCGATCAATGGTGATAGGCATGAAAATTAATGCAAAATCAGTCATTTATTGCCGTGTCTCCTCGCAGGCGCAACTCAAAAAAGGCGATGGTCTGGCCTCACAGGAGACACGTTGCCGCGAATATGCTCGGCAGCGCGGATATCGGGTCGAAGCCGTTTTTTACGATGAGGGGATAAGCGGCAAATTACTCGATCGTGCCAAGATGCGCGAGATGCTCGACTTCTTAAAGAAGCACGGCAAGAAGGAACCAATCGCGGTCATCATTGATGATATCAGCCGCTTGGCCAGAGATTTAGAGACGCATATCAAGCTACGCACCGCCATTGCCGATGCCGGTGGCAAACTGGAATCACCCACCATTGAGTTTGGCGAGGATTCGGATAGCCGCTTGGTCGAGCATTTGCTGGCATCGGTCGCCGCACACCAGCGCGAGAAAAACGCCGAGCAGGTGAAAAACCGGATGCGGGCGCGGGTGCAAAACGGCTATTGGGTGTTTATGCCCCCGGTGGGGTATCGCTATGAGCGGCTGAACGGCAGCGGCAAAGTGCTGGTGAAGGACGCAACGCTGGCACCGATCGTCAAAAACGTGCTGGAGGGATTCGCCTGCGGTCGGTTTGAAACCCAGACCGAGATTTTGCGTTAT